>JAEUTS010000056.1 GCA_016787005.1 Bacteroidia bacterium | reverse complement strand
TATTTACTGTAATATATGAGACTTTTGTAATACTGTCTTTTTTACAAGCTGTTGTAAGTATTAATTTTACAGGATAAACACCGGGAACCGGATAAGTAATTATGGGTTTTACCGCATTGGAGCTTGCCGGATTACCTCCTGTAAATATCCATTGAAACCTATAGCCTGTTGTGTCACATGCAGCAGTGACAGAAGGAGTAAATGAAACCGGATTGTTAATGCAGACTGTTGTTGTATTTGCCGAATAATTTAATCCATAGGTTTTCGTTTCGCAAATATTAATGCACAATTGGGCGATAAAAATATCGCTTGTTCCTCCGCCTTTAGCTGTTTGAAAAGCGCCGGGTGTTACAGGATAATTCCCGGTATAAGAATAGGATGGATCTACAAATGTATATCCGGTGATATAAATAAAATTCCCGAAAACAGAAATTCCTTTACCAGTCCACTCAATATCATCTTCTCCGGTCCCACCATAAAAGGTAATGCATTGCTGTATCCCTTTCGGATCATACTTTGCAACAAACTGATCTTCTACCCCACCGCAAAAGGTTTTGTATGCACAGGAACTGATCGGGTAATTTCCGGCATCGGTATCCTCAAATTCTCCGTAAACATATATGTTATTAACAACGTCCACAGCAAGACCACCAATCCACTCGCTTTGTGCTCCAGCACCTTGGTTGCCGCCAAGATAAGTGCCCCATTGAGGAGTTCCGGAACTATTAAATTTAACTACGAATAGATCACAATTACTTCCCCCATAAACTGCCTGATAGGCTCCAATAGTTGAAATTCCACTTGTTGATGAAGTCTGCCCCGCGACAATAACATTTCCAAATCCGTCAACAGCAAGACCAAACATAGCATTTTCACTCCCAAGGCCTCCATAATACGTGGCCCAAATGCGTGCGCCAGCTGGACTAAATTTAAAGAGAAATGCATCTACGCCCCCAGCATTAGTCATTTGATAACCGGCAAAAACAGGAAAATCAACTGACCCTGTTGTTCCGATTATATAAATATTTCCTGTACCTGGATCACATGCCACGCTACCTGAAGCGTCACCATTTGATCCTCCAACATATGTACCCCAAATGCGTGCCCCGGTTGGAGTAAATTTCACAAGATAAACATCATTTAAAGTTCCATTCAGAGCTGGTTGAAAAGAAGCTCCTGCTGAAATTCCATTTATTGAAGTTGTTCGTCCGAATAAATACACATTGATTCCATCTGTTGCAACACTTTGACCGTCCTCTGCACTGGCCCCTCCATAATATGTAGCCCAAAGCCTTGTTCCCGAAGGGTCCAGCTTCAGTAAAAAAGCATCGTTGCCTCCGCCGCTGACATTTTGATGCACAGTATTTCCGGCAGACGCGCCGATAGGTATATTTGCCGTGGCAGAAACATTCCCTGACATCAATATATTTCCAGCAGCATCGGTGGCAATATCCATTCCATCGTCCTGGCTGGAGCTTCCTCCATAATAGGTAGCCCACAAACGATTGCCTGCCGGATTCATTTTCACAACAAAAGCATCATCAGTTCCGCCTGCAAATGCGATTTGAAAAGCACCGGGCGAAACAGGAAAATTAACTGAACGTGTTAACCCTGTAAATAAAACATTACCTGAAGGATCGTTTGTTACATTCCCCTGAAGTTCCAGATCGCTTCCTCCGTAATATGAAGCCCACGGATCCACCACTAAAGGAAATGAAGAATTAAAAATTGAAAATGAAAAATGAACAATCACCTCGTTATTTAATAAATGTTCAAGAATGTATTCTGTCTTCACATCAACTATTCTCCCATTTATGTTTTGATACACTTTAGGTAGTTCCTCAGTTATTTCTCTAACTGAATTTTTAATTATTAATTTTTCATTTTTAATTTCCACATTCTCCGCTCCGCTATATTTTAACTTTACCTGGTTGGGGTCTCCTCCTTTGTTTACTATAATATCGTATTTTAATCCATGTTCTTTACCCCCATAATACTTTACATCTATATTATTGTATATGTTTTTCACTGTTAATTCATTATAAGAGTTTACATACGTTATTCCATGAGGACAATGGGGGTAATAGAAGTTAGTATATCCATCTACCGGGCTGCTTGTAAACACCTCAGCGGAAGGATTGCAGTTCACAAAATCAACATCCAATCTATGCACTTTGATGATCTGATCTTTCATTAAATCTGACTTCCGTTCAAGCTCATCAACCCTACCTGCTTTTTCAGATTTCTCTTCTTTCTCTTCAGCTATACGAAATATTTCACTTATGTTATTAAGTACATAGCTAACACCTGTTTTTCTTAAATAAACATTCGCACCTCCTCCATCACCTTTAAATAAAATTTCAGGTCGCATGTGTTGCTGCATATCAACTATTTGCCCTTTGTTTTGAACAAAACTTATCCCGCTACCAGTGGTGTGATGATCAACCCTGCTACCTGAAATGTTTACTTGCTTGCCTCCCACCTTTGCAGGAACGGGGCATATATTATTGAATACATTACCGGAAGCAAAATGAAATAAAAAAAGAAGCAAATAAAAACAAACTTGTTTCATACTCTTTTGTTTTCGACCTTATAAACTTCAGCTTTTCTACAGCACCACCTGATTCGAATAGATTACAAAGGACTTATCTATATAATTAATGATAGTGCATTTTCCTAAATTAAATCGTAAATGGATAGATAACAAACCCTATTTTATCTATTTTAAGTTTCCTAAAATTATATTTATTATCTATTTTCGATTAAATTATCAATAATTAAAGCTTTTTAACAAAAAAAACCAAGTATTCTATGAGTTCATCGGATGACCTGTATATTTTGATCAAGTCACTTACAAAAACAGAAAAGCGACATTTTAAACTTACATCCTCTATTCAAGCAGGAGAAAAAAAATACCTGAAACTCTTCGATGCGATTGCTAAACAAGAGCATTATGATGAAAAAGCGATCATTAACCAATTTGAAAAGGAACGATTTATAAAAAATTTTTCGGTAGCAAAAGCTTACTTATCTGAAAGTATTTTGAACAGCCTGGAAACATTTCACAGCAATACGAGTATTGACGGGCAATTAAGAAAGCAGATAAGCCAGATCAAAATACTTATCACAAAAAAGCATTATAAGTTATGTTTAAAAATGATTATAAAGGCAAAAAAAAATGCATCCGATTTTGATTTTTTCACATACGATTACGAGCTGTCGACATTGCAAGACCAGGTAATGCAACAGCTAAATGAAATTGGCTGGTTGGAAAAAAATCATGAACGACTTTTTAAAAGCGAAGATATTACGTTAGAAAAACTAAAAAATTTTCAGCAATACCGAAAACTCGTAGTGAAGTCAATTATCACGGGAACAAAACAAGACAAACTACGGGATCCGAAAAGTTTCAAAAAATTGACCTCAAAAAAAAAGAACAAACTATTGGAATACCCATCCCAAGCCCTTTCCGAAAGAGCCCGGATATCCTATTATTTTCTAAATGGTGCCTATTACTACCGGATAAACGATTATATCAAAAGCATCGGTTATTTTATCGAACTGAAAACATTCATTAATTCTGATGATCGTCTCCGGAAACAGTATTTTCATTCTTTACTCTATGCAACAAATAATATAATAGCAACAGGAACCGGGATGTTGAGCTTTAAAGAGATTGTTCAACATCTGGATGAATTAAAAAATATACGCCATCGTTCTCAGGAGGAAAACGCAAATGTCGAACTTCGTTATTTTGCACACCTTAGCCATATTTTTATTGTGTATAAAAAATTCAACGAATTTAATGCGGCCATTCCGGAAATGGAGAAATGGGTGAAAAGCAATATTAAATATAAACTTCACTTCCCGCATGTACTGGATCTTTCAATAAATATTTCCATCATTTATTTTATAAACAGAGAACTTAAAGCCTGCCTGGGTCATCTCAATAACATCCTTAATTCTGAAGAGAAAGAAATTGCCTATGACAAGTACAGTTTTATTCGTATATTTTATCTTATTGTTCATGCCGAGTTAAAAAACAGTGACTTGTTGCCATCCTTAGTAAGATCCACTTATCGGTATTATTACAAACACAAAAGGCTGTATAAATTTGAAACCATTGTGCTTGATTTTATACGTAAAAAATTACCCGACATGAGTAGCAAGCAAACCGAATTAACATCATATAAGGAATTAAGATCCTCTTTAGAAAAGATCATAAAAGACCCTAACGAAAAATCAGCATTGCATAATTTCGATTTAATTTCGTGGCTCGACAGTAAAATAGAAGGGCGATTATTCGGCGAAGTACTAAGCGAGAAAAAGAATTAGAAGCTTGGTTATTTTGGTTTGTCCATTTAAAATCAATTGGGGGATTAAGCACCACGCAGCTGATAAAAAAACCTCAGGGCGCAGTGAGGTTAACATTCACGCTGCACCCGTTTTTATCTGTAATATTTATGCCGTATGCTCCGGGACAAAGTTGATTCTTATACCTGTTCACATAGCCATCGGACCAGCTATAGCTAATTGGACTTGTACCTCCTTTAGCCGAAATCATTACCCACTCCTTACAACCACAACCTGTGCAGTTGGCTGTACCTTTCACGAATTGTCCTTCTAAAGCAGGCGGAGAAATTATTGTAGTGTTTGAGATCGACGTACAACCCTTACTATCCGTTATTGTAACTGTATAGGTTCCGGTAGTTAATCCGGAAACTACAGCTGCTGATCCTCCCGGTGGCGACCAATTATAAGTATAAGGAGAGCTGCCACCGTTTCCAGCAGCCGTAACTAGACCGTCAGCCTTCCCACTACAGGTAATGTTAGTTGTTGAAACCGTAACGGATACAGACGGATTTATAGTTACCACAGCAGCAGATGTAGAAGTTCCACCGGCGGCATCCCGGATTGTTACAGTATAAGTTGTAGTTGCAACAGGACAAGGAGTTATATTTTGCGTTGTAGCAGTAGTGCTCCACGAAAAAGTATAAGGACTTGTTCCCCCTGTTCCGCTTGCTGTAACCGTAGCGCAGCTGCCGGGACAGACCGAACTACCTGTGGTGGTTACTGTAGGGCCTGATGAACAATTGATCACCGTAATATTACCAATTGCATTTGCAGAACACCCGGAGGTCCATACCGTATGAGATATACTATAGGACCCTGCAGTCAAAAAAGTATATGAAAAATTAACCGTAGTGCCGCTCACATTTGCCGGAGTAATTGGTGAGATAACCCAGTTATAAGTGCCCGTTGTGCCGGTGTTTGTAAAGTTCACAGTTGTTCCCATACAAACCGTTCCTGCGGGTGATTGGGTAAAAGTAGCTGAAGCCGGATTGGGTGCAACAGATATTGAAAATGTTTTAGTACCAGTACATCCTCCGGCATCTGTAGCTGTAACAGAATAAGTACCAGCTATAAGTCCTGTAGCCGAATTGAGCTGTCCATTGCTCCATGAATATATGTACGGAGTTCCTCCTCCTCCGGTAGCGGTTGCAGTTGCAGTTCCGGGATTGCCGCAGGTTCCATTAACAGGCGTTACAGTAACAGCAATTGGTGTTTGTTGGCTTATGGCGACAACTTTTGTTAAACTGCAGCCGGTAGCATCTCTAACAGTTACCGTATAATTTCCGGCCGAAAGACCGGTAGCAGTTGAAGTAGTTTGTCCATTACTCCAGTTATATGTGTATGGGGGAGTTGAAGTGCCCATTACTATCACAGAAGTCGTACCATTATTACTCCCATTACATAAATAGTTTTGGACGCCTGCAACAATCGACATTTGAATGTTGTTTACTGAAAGATTAACCACACTATTACAACCACTTGCATCAGTTATAAGGACGGTATATGATCCTTTCGATAAACCTGTAGCAGAAACTCCGGTACCTCCCGAAGGAGACCAGCTATAGGTATATGGCGATGTTCCACCGGTTACCGTGACTGATCCTGCACCATTATTTGCCCCGCACTTAGCGTCAGTCACATTAAATGTAGTACTCAAAGTTGCAGTACAACAACTTACGCTGGCAACTGTTACCGGAATTGTAATTGAGTCTGCCGGGCAACCGACTACTAATTTCACATTATAAGTTCCACCTGTTGTGTATACATGAGAGGGATTTTGAATACCTGAGGTCGTTCCATCGCCAAAATTCCATTTCCAGGAAGTCGGAGTCCATGTACCGCTTTTCCAAATACAATTACCTGAACTCAGATCGGTAAATTGAACGGGGGCATTACAATTCGGACCTGCGGAGAAACTAAAATTAGGGACAACAACAGGTTTAAATTTAAAAACAACTGCCTGATCATAAATGCCATTAAGCTTGGATGGTTGTATAACTCCGGCCGTAGTTGGAAAATTACCGGAATGAGAAGTTCCGCACGCAACCACTTCATCATCTCCGCAACCGCCAATCCTTAATACGGGTTTTATGCTTGCATAATCGCTGTTATTTCCTCCAATATATGTTGAATAAAGTAAAATACTTGCACTTGAATTCAATTTACTGAGAAAGAAATCAGACCCGCCGTTTGGCGAAGTGTCAAAGGCGCATGAAGTGGTGGGATAATTAGTTGCTTGCGTAAATCCTGTTACATAAGCTTCATCGTAACTATTAACAGCAATTCCATTTGCATTATCACCAGGCCCCAAAAAAGTAGAATATATTAACGTCGAGCCTGCTGCATTTATACGGATCACAAAAGCACTTCGCGCTGTAAAAACAGTATTATATGATCCGG
>JAEUTS010000376.1 GCA_016787005.1 Bacteroidia bacterium | reverse complement strand
AGCTATTGTAAATGAAACAAGACGAACTCTTACTGAAGATAACCACAGTGCAACCCACTTGCTTCATGCTGCCTTGCGGAAAGTATTAGGCTCACATGTAGAGCAAAAAGGTTCATTGGTAAATGATGAATACCTGCGTTTCGATTTCTCTCATTTTTCGAAAGTAACGGATGAGGAGCTGGCAAAAATTGAACAGATCGTAAATGAAAAGATCCGTGAAGATATTCATTCGGATATAAAAGAATTGCCAATTGATGAAGCGAAAAAACTTGGCGCAATGGCTTTGTTCGGAGAGAAATATGGTGATGTGGTACGCGTGGTGACTTTCGATAAAAATTATTCCATCGAACTATGCGGAGGTACACATGTAAAAGCAACCGGACAGATAGGTTTATTTAAAATAATCTCTGAAAGTGCTGTTGCTGCCGGGATTCGGCGGATAGAGGCTATTACCTCTGTAAAGGCCGAGGAATACGTAAATCAGCAATTGGCTGTAATTGCACAATTGAAAGACCTGCTTAAAAATCCAAAAGATGTAGCAAAGAGTGTTCAGTCATTGCTTGAACAAAACAGCGAGCTGAATAAGCAGGTAGAATCACTTTTAAAAGACAAAGCCAAACAATTGAAAACCGAATTGCTTGGAAAAATAAAATTACACAACGGAGTAAATTTTATTTCCGAAAAAATAGGTTTGGATTCCGCAGAAGTGATCAAGGATCTTTCGTTTGAATTAAGAAACGAAGTCCAAAACCTCTTCATGGTTCTTGGTGCCGAAATAAAGGGTAAACCAAGCCTTTCTGTTATTATCTCAGATAACCTGGTTACAGAAAAGAAGTTGAATGCAAGTAATATTGTCCGCGAACTTGCTAAAGAAATTCAGGGTGGAGGAGGAGGGCAACCTTTTTATGCAACCGCAGGCGGAACTAACCTTTCAGGACTGGAGAAGGCGCTTGAAAAAGCGAAGGCAATAATTCAATAGAACGTCTTGGTGCGTTGTGCTTATTTTGGCTAAAGCCAATAGGTTTTTTTGAGTTTGGTTAACCGTTGGCTGAAGCCAAACGGTAATGAATAGAAGCCGAAGCGTGGGTTTTATAATAAAAATATAAGAATTGTGAAACTTATTGTTGCCAGCTTTAGCTGGTGGCCAAAAAGTAATTGTGGGACGGGAAACCTGTTGCTGCAATCTTTTACCTTAGGGATTAATATATTGAAAGGTGTAATTTTAAAGTATAGCGTTTCATTGCCGTTCGGCTTCAGCCAACGGCAATGAAAAATAAAATCAATATCGGCTTTAGCCGAATAAACACAGCAATATGTCATTTGTAAAGATTTGGGTGCATTTGGTGTTTACTACTAAAAACAGGGAGCCCTGGCTAAAAAAAGAGATCAGGTATGATGTGCATAAGCATATTATTGAAAATTGTAAAAAGAAAGAAATTTTTCTGCAAGCCATTAATGGATGGACAGAACATCTGCATTGTTTGATCTCTTTGGGAAAAGATCAAAGCATAGCCGGGATATCTCAACTGATAAAAGGAGAATCCTCTTATTGGATAAACAAAAATAATTTAGTCCCTGAAAAATTTATCTGGCAGGATGATTATTGGGCAGTTTCTGTGAGCCAATCACATGTAGAAAGAGTTGTGAATTACATCAAAAATCAAGAAGCGCATCATTCAAAACGATCATTTAGTGAGGAGGTTGAAGAATTTGTAAGTAAATATGGGTTTGAAGTAATTTCGCAGTAGTACAATCATGCACCATAAATATTTACAGTCCCATATTCTTCAGAAATAGCCCATTGGCTCTTTTGTTTTTAAATGAAACCCCCAGGTGGATTTCATGAGTGCCTCCTGTTGAAGAATTATATAGCTTGGATACTGTATAGTCATAGCTGTAGCCTAAATTAATCCATTTCAATCGAAACGAAGTTGCAACTATGAAAGCATCTTCATTTCGATATGCAAAAGATAAAGAAAAATTTCTATAGCATGCTTTAATGCCTGGAAGAGTTATTCTGAAATCTTGTTGAATTACATAAATAATCCCAGGTGTGACGGAAAATTTTGAAGACGAATCATTTCCGCCAAATGTGTATCCAGCATGAAAAGTAAACCTGGTTGGAAGACGGTTGTGAGTGCCTTGCAGTATGGCCTCGTCAGGTTTAGTAATGTGATATGCTGAAAATCCAGCATAAAAATGGTTTGCTACAATAAGTAGGCCTGTACTCAAATCAAAAATATCTGACTTTGTTTTATAAGTATCTGGTAATGTATTATAAACAAATCCCCTTTTGGGATCAATCTGATCTCCAAAAGTTAAAGAAGACCAGTCAATTTTTTTTTCCTGGAAGGCAAACTCAACTGAGGGGACAATGAATAATTTTTCGTTTAGTAATTTAAACACTGGTGCATAAGCAATAGCGGCACGTGAAGTGAAAAACTTCCCACCAGCTTCATCATACATAAAATAAGCACCCATGCCTCCATGGAGTTTTTTAAAGTATTGATCCCAAGAAACGAGAGTTGTTTTATAGTAGCCTGAAAGCTTTGGCCATTGATCCCTATATGTCACATCGGCATTCATACAACCGTTTGCTCCGGCTAATGAAGGATTTAATGTTAGTTTAGATGAATGCCATTGTGAAAAATGAGGGTCTTGAGCAAGTATATTTGAAGCACCTGCAATTATAATCAATAGAGCCAGTTTAAGTTTCATATCTTAAAAATAATAAAAAAGGACTCATCAATATTTTGATGAGTCCTCTGCCACAGATCAGCAAAAGAAAATTACTCCGCCAACAAAATCACTTTATTCTTCAATACTTCTACAACGCCGCCATTAATGGTAAAGTTTTCCGTTGCATTTTTTTCATCAACCACTTTAACGGTTCCTTTTTTTAAGGATGCGATCATAGCTGCGTGGTCATCTAAAATGCCAAACGAACCATCCGTGCCGGGAAGCTTAATTGATTTGGCTTCACCACTGAAGAGTTTTTTATCGGGAGTGATTATTTCTAGAAACATATAAGCCCCTCTCTATCTCTCCCCAAGGGGAGAGGAATTGTTTAGTTACTGTATTTATTATATTGCCTCTCACGCTCACGCTTTTCTCCTCCCCTTCGGGGAGGCCGCGGGAGGGGCTTTTTACTTCGCTTCCGCTAACATTTTCTTACCCTTCGCAATAGCTTCCTGCAGGTTACCTACAAGGTTAAACGCTGCTTCAGGATATTCATCAACTTCTCCATCCATAATGGTGTTGAAGTCTTTGATTGTGTCTTCGATCGGAACAAACACGCCTTTTAAGCCGGTGAACTGCTCAGCAACGTGGAATGGCTGAGATAAGAAACGTTGAACACGTCTTGCGCGGTGTACAACCAGCTTATCTTCTTCTGAAAGTTCATCCATGCCAAGGATGGCGATAATATCCTGCAACTCTTTATAACGTTGCAGAATTTGTTTAACACGTTGCGCGGTATTGTAATGCGCATCGCCCAATACAGCGGGTGTTAAGATACGTGAGGTTGAATCTAACGGGTCAACCGCGGGGTAAATGCCCAACTCGGCTATCTTACGGCTTAATACAGTTGTAGCATCTAAGTGAGCAAATGTTGTAGCAGGGGCCGGGTCAGTCAAGTCATCCGCAGGCACGTAAACCGCCTGTACAGATGTGATAGAACCACGTTTAGTTGAAGTGATACGCTCCTGCATGGCACCCATCTCAGTGGCCAGTGTTGGCTGGTACCCCACAGCCGATGGCATACGACCTAAAAGAGCTGATACTTCTGAACCTGCTTGTGTGAAACGGAATATATTATCGATAAAGAAAAGGATATCACGTCCTCCGCTTGTTTTGTCATTCGGATCGCCGTCACGGAAATACTCGGCAACGGAAAGTCCTGAAAGGGCCACACGCGCACGGGCTCCGGGAGGCTCGTTCATTTGTCCAAACACTAAGGTAGCTTGCGATTTAGCCAGTTCTTTCATGTCAACCTTGCTGAGGTCCCATCCGCCTTTTTCCATGGAGTGTTTAAACTCTTCTCCATATTTAATAACGCCTGATTCGATCATTTCGCGTAACAAGTCGTTCCCTTCACGGGTACGCTCACCAACACCGGCAAATACCGACAGACCGGCATAACCTTTAGCAATGTTATTGATCAATTCCATGATCAATACCGTTTTTCCAACGCCCGCACCACCAAACAAACCGATCTTACCACCCTTTGCGTAAGGCTCTAAAAGGTCAATTACTTTAATACCTGTAAACAGTACTTCTGTAGAAGTGGAAAGTTCATCATATTTTGGAGGCTCCCTATGAATAGAATACCCTTTTGATTTATCAACTTTGCTGATACCGTCAATAGCCTCACCCACAACATTAAACAGACGACCTTTTATCTGTTCGCCGGTTGGCATTTGGATTGGCAACCCGGTAGCTACAACTTCAGTTCCACGGCTAAGGCCGTCTGTAGAATCCATCGCGATAGCGCGGATGGTATCTTCTCCCACGTGCTTCTGACACTCTAATACAATTACAGAGCCGTCAGGACGTGTAACTTCAAGCGCATCAAGAATATTGGGTAGTTTTAGTCCCTGCTGTTCAAAGCTAACGTCAATTACCGGTCCGATGATCTGGGTAATTTTTCCTTTAATATTCGCCATTTTATCTGGTTATATATGTTATAAAATATAGGGTAAAATTTTCGTGTGCAAAGGTATTATTTTTTGCATTGAAAGCGAATGGGTGTTAATAAATATTATCAACGGATACCCCCACAAAATTTGTGTCATTCCGAGGCCGCTTTTTAGCGGCGAGGGATCTGGTTGTGCGTATGCCAGGCTAACACACAGCCAGATCCCTCCTTAAAGTCGGGATGACACGAATTTGAGTAACATTGCGTAATTTCGTCAGCGTATGAAAGTGTACAACGACATAACCCAATTCAAGGGCGTTAAAACCCCGGTAGTTACTTCCGGAACTTTTGATGGGGTACATGTGGGCCATCAGCGAATCATACAACGCTTGAATGAAATAGCAGTGCAGGCAGGGGGAGAAACGGTGTTACTTACATTTTATCCACATCCCCGTATGGTGCTTTTTCCTGATGACAATGAGCTGAAATTGTTAAATACGCAGGAAGAGAAGGTCAGACTACTTGAAAAACAAGGTGTTGATCATTTAATAATTTACCCTTTTACTAAAAAATTCTCGAGACTTTCATCGGTTAACTTCATTCGCGATATTCTGGTAAACAATATCGGGACTAAAAAGCTTGTTATAGGTTATAATCATCATTTTGGGCGCAACAGGGAAGGTTCGTTTGAGCATATGAAGGAATACGGGCCGGTTTATGGTTTTGATGTGGAAGAAATTCCGGCACAGGACATTGATAACGTTGAAATAAGTTCTACAAAAATACGTAAGGCTTTACTGGCAGGAGATGTACGTACTGCCAACGTTTTTCTTGGATATTCATATGCATTGACGGGAAAAGTTATAAAAGGCCGTCAATTGGGCAGAACTTTGGGCTACCCGACTGCAAACCTTGGGATTCCTGATAAATACAAACTTATTCCTGCGAATGGCATATATGTTGTGGAAGTTAATCATGGAAATAAAATATATAAGGGTATGATGAGTATTGGTTTGAATCCTACGGTGAATAATGGTAAAGACCGGACGATCGAAGTTAACATCCTGGATTTTGATAAGGATATATACGGGGATGATCTTACCGTGAGTTTTATTGAAAGGATTCGGGACGAAGAAAAATTTGAGAACCTTGAAAAGCTGAAGTTGCAGTTAGGAAAAGATAAACAGCATACCTTGAAAACATTTGCAAAATTAAATTCTTGAAGAACATAAATCTATCGGTTGTTATTGTATTTGCT
>JAEUTS010000421.1 GCA_016787005.1 Bacteroidia bacterium | reverse complement strand
TCCAATGATTATGAAAGCGAAAATATTTGCCGGTTACATCGAACCTTTGCTGGAAGCCAAGCCAGGAAACTTACAAACCATAAGAATAGGAACAAAGGCACTTGGTTACTGGCCATACAAATTTGTTTCCGATGATGATGCGGATGAACTTATTAGTCTTTTTGAAAAGATAGTAAAGAGCGGCATAAACCTTTCCATCATGGCTCACTTCAGCCACCCGGCAGAATTAAACACATCAATAGTAAAAACTGCAATTGCACGTTTAAGAAGTGTCGGCGTTCAGATCAGAACACAATCTCCTGTATTAAAACACATCAACGATTCTCCAGAATTATGGGCGGAAATGTGGCGAAAGCAGGTAAATCTGAATTGCATTCCGTATTATATGTTTATTCCGAGAGATACAGGCGCTCAGGATTATTTTGCATTGACATTGGATAACGCCTGGAAAATTTTCAGAGAAGCGTATCAAAAAGTTAGCGGGGTTTGCCGTACAGTGCGTGGGCCAAGTATGTCGTGTACTCCCGGAAAAGTTCAAATACTTGGTGTTTCAGAAATAAAGGGGACGAAAGTATTTGTATTGCGAATGCTGCAAGGCAGAAACCCAGATTGGGTAGCCCGTCCCTTTTTCGCTAAATACAATGCTGATGCAATTTGGATGGATGATTTAAAACCTGCATTTGATGAGGACAAGTTCTTTTTTGAAGATGAATTGGAGTTGATGTTCAATGAGCATATTACTGACGATGAAATTGAAAATTTTGAATAACAATGGGGATTGATTTTAACATACAAAAATTACTGATTCTATTTACTTATCTTTTAGGAAGCCTGGGCTTAGGATTACTTATTGAAAAGGTTTTTCTAAAAAAGATCCGAAATGCTGCCGATAAAACTAAATGGAAAGGGGATGATATTATCATACACTCATTTAATGGAATAGTTATTTTTTGGGCGACAGCAGCCGGCATTTATTTTTCTATTCACCATTTAGCATTCAAGGAATCATTTATAAATGTATTTGATAAAGTAGTTTTTTCTCTTGTTGTGTTATCTGTTTCCATATTAACAGGAAGGATACTAGTAGGATTTATTAAAGCAAAAACTTCCGGTACAGCAGGCTTACTGCCATCTTCATCCATTATAGCCAATATAACAAGGGTTATTGTATTTCTTGTGGGAATACTGGTTATCCTACAAACGCTCGGAATATCAGTTACACCAGTACTTACCGCACTTGGGGTTGGCGGGCTTGCGGTAGCTCTTGCTCTTCAGGAAACATTGTCAAATCTCTTTTCAGGCATACAGGTCATCGCTTCACAGCAAATAAGAACGGGAGATTATATTAAACTTGATACAGGAGAAGAAGGTTACATTTCTGATATCACCTGGCGCAATACAACCATCCGGGCGCTTCCCAATAACCTTATTATTGTACCTAATTCAAAACTTGCTTCCGCGATTATTAGAAATTTCCAACTTCCCGATAAAGAGATTGCCGTTTTGATTGAAGTTGGTATAAGCTACGACAGCGATCTTGAAAAAGTGGAGCAGATAACAATTCAAACTGCCAAAGATATTTTACAAAAAACAGAAGGTGGAGTAAAAACCTTCGAACCGATTATTCGTTATCACACATTTGCGGATTCAAGCATAAATTTTACGACAATCCTTCGTGCACAGGAATTTGTGAATCAATACCTGATTAAGCATGAATTTATCAAAGCACTGCATGAACAGTTCAGGGAAAATGCGATAGAAATCCCATTCCCTATTAGAACCGTTCACCTCAAAGGAAAGTTATGATTAACAAAAGTGAATATACCAATTGTTTACGCTACATCCAGCATTATTGGAAAAAGGTTATTTGTTATCATCCAAAGGACAAGCAACTCCATCTTGGATTGCCTCATCGGTATGTTGCACCAAATTCTTTTATTTTCAAAAACGATCAATTTTATTGGGACAGTTATTTTATTATCCTGGGCCTGGTAAAATCTAAAAAAATCTCGCTCGCTAAAGGGATGGTTGATAATTTCTGCTTTATGTTCAATCGCTTTGGAATTATTCCTATGCGAAACCGGTATTATAATTTGGGAACTTCTCAAATTCCTTTTCTGACCTCTATGGCACTGGAGGTCTTTTCGGTTAGCATGGATTTATTATGGCTAAAAAAAATAATGAAAGTAGCTGAACTGGAACTTCAAAAGTATTGGATGAATACAACATTGACAGAAAAACATATTGTTTATAAAGGGCTTTCACGTTATTGCGACCATTACATTACACATTTAGGAGCAGAACATGAATCGGGATGGGACATGACCTCCCGTTTTAATGATCGTTGCCTGGATTATCTTCCAATAGATCTAAATACTTCACTATACAAATACGAGACCGATTTGTCTGATGCTTATCACTTATTAAAAAACCATTCTAAATCTAAACATTATAAAGAACAAGCTGAAAAACGAAAAAGGCAGATCATGTTATTGATGTGGAATAATAAAATGAACTTTTTTTTCGACTATAATTATCATAAAAAAAAACAAAGCTCTTTTTATTCGGTAGCCGGATTTTATCCCTTATGGGCAAAGCTTGCAACTTCAAAGCAGGCAGAGCTTATTCGCAAATATGTACTTCCTGTTTTTGAACATGAAGGCGGGATAGCCAATACACAACCATACGGGTTATCGGAAGATATTAAACAACATGATTACCCCAACGGATGGCCCCATCAGCAATGGATTGTAATACAAGGACTACTTAATTACGGCTTTAACGAGGATGCTAAGAGAATTGCCAGGAAATGGTTAGGAATGAACACCAAAATTTTCAGAGAAACCGGGCTTTTATGGGAAAAGTACAATGTAGTAAATTGTGATGTCGGAGCATTTAATCCCAGCCGATATCCTACCCAAAGTGGATTTGCATGGACCAACGCAATTTTTGTAAAGCTTACAAATGAATTTGGATTGAAATAATTTTATTTAAACCACAAAATGATTAATCGCAGACTTATACTTGTTTCTAACCGTCTTCCTTTCAGAATAACGGAAAAGAAGGGAGAAATAGAATTTTCTCCGAGCTCAGGAGGGCTGGTATCAAGCATTAAGTCATACATTCAAAAAACAAACTCATCTCCCGGATCAAATAAAGACAATTGTCCGGTTTGGATTGGCACATCTGATATTGCCGAAAAGAAATTCAAAGATCGCCTTCAATCCGGCAGTATATTTTATGATGATTTTGAATTAGCCCCGGTATTTATTCCTCCTTCAACAAAGGATAAGTTTTACAACGGCTTTTGTAACAATACGATATGGCCTCTATTCCATTACTTTCCATCTTATGCAAAATTTTCAGACAACTACTATGAGCAATACGTAAAAGCCAATACCATATTCTGCGAAAAAGTTTTGGAAATGTACAAGCCCAACGATATCATTTGGATACACGATTACCACTTAATGCTTTTACCGGAATTACTCCGAGAACATTTGCCTAATGCAACAATTGGTTTTTTTCTTCACATACCTTTTCCATCGTTTGAGTTGTTTCGCCTGCTTCCGAGCAAATGGAGGAAAGAGATATTAAACGGGTTGCTTGGAGCTGACCTTTTGGGATTTCATACCAACGATTATGTTCAGCATTTTTTAAAATCGATACGGCAAATTTTAGGTTTTGAGAATACGTTGCGTATTATTACAACCCCTGACAGGAGTGTCACAGTGGATACATTCCCGATCAGTATTGACTATTATAAATTCAGCAAGGCTTCTACCGATAGTGATACGTTTAATGAAAGGAATAAAATAAAGAAAAGACTGTATGATACAAAACTCATTATTTCAGTTGATCGGCTTGACTATGCAAAAGGATTAATAAATAGGCTGGAAAGCTTTGAATTTTTCCTTGAAAAGTATTCTGAACATAAAAGGAAGGTGGTATATATACTTCTTGTTGTTCCTTCAAGAGATATTATTACAAAATACAAGGAAACAAAAAGAGAGATTGAAGGGCTTGTAAGTAGAATTAACGGAAAGTATGGAAGCATTGATTGGACCCCAATAGTTTATCAGTATAAAACACTTGAATTTAAAAAACTCCTGGCTTTATATCTTGCTGCGGATGTTGCACTAATTACTCCTATGCGTGACGGAATGAATCTCGTAGCCAAAGAATTTGTAGCTAGCAGAACAGACAAGCGTGGGGTTTTGATTTTGAGTGAAACGGCAGGGGCTTCTTCTGAATTAGGAGAAGCCATACTTGTTAATCCAACAGACAGGGGAGAAATTGCCGGGGCAATTCAGCAAGCTCTTTCAATGCCCGTGGAAGAACAAACTACCCGTAATGAAACCATGCAAAAAAGACTACAGGAATATGATGTGATGAAGTGGGCAGAAGATTTTATATCTCAATTACTTATACGAAAAGAAAAGCAGGAGAAATTGAAAGTGAAAGAGGTTACCACACAAATTGAAAATCAAATTATAGAACATTACTCTCACTCAGAAAGCAGGTTGATCTTTCTGGATTATGACGGAACGCTTGCTCCGCTTGCCCGTTTACCCCACCTTGCTTCTCCCGGTGGGGAGCTTATAAGCCTTTTAAAAACTGTTGGTGGTGATAGCAAAAATGAAATCGTTCTAATTAGTGGACGGCCAATGGAGGTGCTTAAAGGCTGGTTTGAACACTTGCCTGTAAGTCTTGTTGCGGAACACGGAGCTTTTTATAAACAGAGAGGGGTAGATTGGCGACAGACAGTTCCCGTAAATGCAAGTTGGAAACCATCAATAATTCCAGTGCTTAATTTATTTACGGAACGTTGTGCCGGAACTTTTGTAGAAGAAAAAACACTTTCTCTCGCATGGCATTATCGCAATGCAGAAAAGGAACTCGGATTTTTACGTTCAAGAGAATTAATTAACGCTTTGGTTGAACTGTCTTCGCATCTCGATTTTCAGATAATCGAAGGGAACAAGGTAATTGAGACAAGAGCGAGGGGCATTGATAAGGGTATAGCTGCATCCCTTTGGCTAAAGAAAAAACAACATGATTTTGTGTTAGCCATCGGAGATGATAAAACGGATGAAGATTTATTTAAAGTAATTCCTACGACACAATATTCAATACGTGTCGGGTTAACTCAAAGTGTAGCAAAGTACAATTTTAAACAGCAAAAAGATGTATTGTCTTTTCTTAAAAAGCTTCAAACAAGAAAGCAGGTAACAATAGAAAATCATATTACGAATAATGAAGTGGGATAGTATGATACAATTTTTACTTTACTCCACAGCAATAATACTTGTAGTGTATATTTTATTTAAAACACTTTGGACAAGAGATCGTAAAACTGAAAGAGACAATGACGATCCCCCTTTAGGGATATAAGTTAAATGAGGTCATCTAGTTTCTCATCATATTTTGTTTTTGTTGCCATAATGCCTATCATCATCATAATACTGGAAGCGATAATGACAAAAAACAGGATGCCTTGATTGAAAATCTCCGTTTGAAATTGTGGAGGAATACTATAAAATAAAACAATAGTGATAAGTCCCCTAGGAGCAATGAAAATTTCAGGAAAAATATTTGATTTAGAAATAAAACGAAGAAAAATAAATCTTGTAAAAAGTATAGCTGCCGTAATTAGACTTCCAATGAGGATAACATTCCAATCCATCAGCAAAATCAGGTTGATGGAATACCCAAAGAGAATAAAAAAGAAAGTACGAACGATAAAAGCAGTTTCAGCAGTGATGAGGTTCAATTCTTTGGTCATGGATTGAAGTTTTACCAGGTGAAGGTAATTTGCTAACCAACCTTTTACAAAAAGGTCGGCATTATTAAGCATTAAACCGAAAATGAGTATAAAAAGCAGGGAGGGCAAATGGAACATTTTACTGATTGAATAAATGAGAATAAGGATAGCAAAGATCAGATAGAATTTAATATGCGTCCTGGTGTAGTCCAGAAGAAATAAAAGAAGGCCGGTACTGATTGCAGAAATCACGAGAATGATAAAAAGGTTTATAAAAAAAGAGGCAACAGAACTTCCACTTGCAATGTTCCCAATAATAATATAATTGAAGAGCATGATACCGATAATATCAGAGAAGGTACTTTCATATATGATAAACTCTTTTTTTTCTTCAGACAGTTTATGTACGCTTGGTATAGCAATAGCACTGCTAATAACACCGAGCGGAATGGCATATACAACAGCATTCCGAAGGGGCAATCCGACAAACTCAGCCAGTATCCATGCAATAAGACTTGAAGTAGCTAATAGAATAAGCAAGGCCGAAATGAAAGACTTTCCAACCAATGGAAGTTTTTGGCGGGTAATTTTCAAATCAAGGGCGCCTTCCAATACTATAAATATTAAGCCTATTATCCCTAAAAGTTCAAGAAGTAATTTTGTTTCGGAGAAACTATATCCTAATTCTTTAGCAAGAAATTGCAGTCCGATACCTGTTAACAATAACAAAATAACGGAAGGAACCCTTATCTTTCCTGAAATGAGGTTAAACAGGTAGGATAAGACAATCAGAATGCTGATGGCAACAAGAATATTATACGGGTTATTCATTTATGTACCTTTGAATTTCCAAATTTAGGCTTAATTGACAGACTTTTATGCGATTATTTTTCATTTATGAACCACCGAAAGCCGGCTTCATTCAAAACTCAATAGCAAGCAATTTTTAATGTTCTCCAGTATGCTGATAGAACTTACTTCGGGTTTAGCTGCGGTATTGCCAAAAACATTAGTGTATTATATCCTTCTTGGGATTGTTCACAATTATCACATTCGCTTTCAATACTATTTATACCTCATTTTTTCACTTATTGGGATTGTGCTTACTACCCTTATTGTAAAACGATTTCTTTATGGTAAGCTTGGCAAGGGTACTTCCAATATTCTTTATGCCATAGTAAAAAAGTCAGGCTTCCTTCCTACTACTATAGGGGATAGCTACGAACAGTATTAATACACTTTAGAAGTGTACTACAAGCAATACTTATCTCATCTTCCGAAATGATCAGCGGCGGCGCTAAACGCATACTTTTCATATTGAATAAAAACCAATCAACGATCACTCCTTTTTGAATGCTTGCATCAATTATCTTTTTATTCAGTTCAAAATTTTCAAACTCGACTGCAATTAATAAACCCTTACTTCTTATTCCCCTGATCAACGGATGTTTGAGCTGATCAATGATCAGACCGCTCTTTTTTTCTACATCCTGCACTAATTTTTCTGTCACAATTGTTTGCAAGGTAGCAAATCCGGCAGCGCAGCATAC
Source organism: Bacteroidia bacterium (assembly GCA_016787005.1). Lineage (GTDB taxonomy): Bacteria > Bacteroidota > Bacteroidia > JABDFU01 > JABDFU01 > JABDFU01. The sequence goes on along the minus strand of JAEUTS010000421.1, from coordinate 6,023 downwards.
CGGGTTACCTCCAAATGTGGTTATATGGCCAAGTTCGGGATCGGTGGACAAATCCGACATTATTTTTTGAGAAGAAATAAAAGCGCCAAGCGGCATTCCACCACCCATTCCTTTGGCTAAACATAAAACATCCGGAGTTACATTATAATGTTCGAAAGCGAAAAGTTTACCTGTACGGCCATAGCCCGTTTGTATCTCATCAAAGATCAGCAACGTTCCCATCTCTGTACAGCGTTCGCGGAGCTTTTGTAAAAATCCTTCCACGGGTAATATCACTCCCGCTTCAGCTTGTATTGGTTCTATCACAACCGCGGCAGTTCGTGTTGTAATAAAATTTAAATCCTCAACATTATTAAACTCGAGGTGTCGCACATCCGGCAACAAAGGGCGGAATGGCTGCTTTAACCGTTCATCTCCCATCAAACTCAATGCTCCCTGTGTACTGCCGTGATACGAATTTTTAAAAGAGATCAATTCAGTACGCCCGGTATAACGTTTTGCAAGCTTTAACGCTCCTTCAATAGCTTCGGCGCCTGAGTTAACAAAATACACACTTTGCAGGGCAGATGGCAAAAGTGATGAAAGTAAAGCCGCCAACTGCACCTGCGGTGATTGAATGTATTCGCCATACACCATTACGTGCATGTATTTATCGGCCTGCTGCTTTACGGCCTGCACCACATTTGGATGACAGTGGCCCAGGTTGGAAACTGAAATACCTGAGATCATATCGAGGTATTGCTTGCCGGATGTATCATTGATATAACATCCTTCCGCCCTGTCAATTTCAAGACTTAATGGAAACGGGCTTGTTTGGGCAACATGCTTAATAAAAAGTTCGCGCGGACTGATCATCCGGTAAAGTTAATAAGCTGAATTTGTATATTCGTAGAAAAACCGGACTATTTCACTTGAACATATTTTATAAGCTGCTGAAGGTCAAGTGCCTGCCTGCCGGACAGGCAGGGAACTCGTAATTTATGTACATGACTCATTGTGTAAATTATACATACTCGTTTCTGATGAACAAAGCTCTATCTGTTTTTTTAGGATTAACCCTTACTTCGGCAACTTATGCCCAAACTCAGGCTGAATCCAAAAGCCTTACTAAACTGAAAACCGAAATTGAAGCCTTGAAAAATGATGCTGACCTGGCTCATGCCTCCTGGGGTATATGTGTGATGAAAGCTAAAACCGGTGAAATAATTGCCGAACATAACAACAACCTCAGTCTGACTCCGGCATCCACACAAAAAATTGTTACAACAGGCGCAGGGCTTGGTATGCTTGGTGCTGATTACACTTATCAGACAACGTTGGAATATGACGGCAGTTTTGATTCTATAACCGGTATCATAAAAGGCAACCTGTATATAAAAGGCTCCGGCGATCCGACACTTGGATCGGAATATTTTAAAGACAAAAATGACACGACTCCCATTGCAAAGAAATGGGCTGCCGCTTTAAAAGCAAAAGGTGTTAAAATGATTGAGGGAGATGTGATCGCTGATGCTTCTGTCTTTGATGACGAAATGGTTCCATCTAACTGGATATGGGGTGATATGGGCAATTACTACGGAGCAGGCGCATCGGGACTCAGCTATATGGATAATATGTACAAGCTTTATTTCCGCTCCGGCAAAACCGGCGACTCTACCCATATTACTAAAATCACCCCCGATGTTCCTGGTCTGAAGATCACTAATTATGTGAAGGCCGGAGGCAGTGATGACAATGCCTATATATACGGCGCACCCTACAATGATAACAGGTATATTACAGGAACAATACCCGCGAATAAAATTGATTTTGATGTAAAAGGTTCTTTACCCGACCCTCCGCTCCTGCTTGCCCATGACCTGACACAAGCCTTATCCGGCAATGGTATTAAAGTAACAGGAACTTCAACAAGTATTCGTCAACTAAAGCTCCTGAACCATTACACAGAAAAACCAAGAAAAAAAATTCATGCTCATACCTCTCCTCCACTGAGTAAGATCGTTTACATAACGAATCTTATCAGCAACAATCTTTTCGCCGAACATATTTTAAAAACCATCGCTTTTCAAAAACGCAGATCTGGGACAGAAAGTGCCGGTATTGACGAAGTGATCAAATTCTGGTCAACTAAGGGGGTTGATACAAAAGGACTCAACCTGTATGATGGCTGCGGACTGGCAAGGGCCAATACAATTACGCCGAAACAACTTGCACAGCTATTTCATGTGATGGTATTTGATAATACATACACTTCATTTTATAATTCACTGCCAGTCGCAGGTAAAACAGGTACTATGTCGGGTTTGTGCCGCGGTTCTTGCGCCGAAAATAACCTGCGTGCGAAAAGCGGCAGCATAAATAAAGTCAGATCATTTGCAGGCTATGTAAATAACAAAAATGGTGAACAGCTCTGTTTCTCAGTAATTGCGAACAACTTTGATTGTTCATCAGGTGAAATGAGAAGAAAATTGGAACGCTTGATGGTGCTAATAGCAGAATTGGATTAAACTGTATCATTTTTAACTTTACATTAAATTTTGCTGTATGAGTACTGGCAAAAAAAACAACCCGAAACAAAAGCAAAACAATAAAACCACCTCTGTTTCAACAAAAGCGGGAGGCCTGTTTAACCGCCCCCCCTTTTGGCTCGCAGTTATCCTCCTGCTCACCTATATTTCATTTGCACCCTCATTAAAAAACGGATTTACCAATTGGGATGATAATGTGTATGTCGCCGAAAACAATTTGATAACGAGCCTGTCATCGGAAAACATAAAGGAAATATTCAAAACAGAGAATCATGTATCTTTCAATTACCACCCTATAACTATTCTTTCCCTCGCAATCGATTACAACATTTCGGAGTATGCCCCCCGTACATTTCATTTGACCAATATATTGTTGCATTTATTAAATACAGCGTTGGTATTTATATTCATTTATTTACTTAGCGGGAATAAATTACAGGTTGCGGTAATTGTCGCATTGTTTTTCGGCATACATCCTATGCATGTTGAATCCGTGACCTGGATCTCCGAAAGAAAAGATGTGCTATACACCTTCTTTTTCATGTCAGCCCTGATCATCTATTACAAATACATTCATGAGACCGGAAAAAATAAAGTTCTTCTTTATATCCTGATCTTATTCTTGTTCATACTGGCGATACTCTCAAAAGCAATGGCTGTGGTATTACCGGCAGTTTTATTGTTAGTAGATTATTATTCAGGACGCAAATTTGACAAATACACCCTATTGGAAAAACTTCCTCTTTTTACCCTATCCTTCCTTTTTGGCCTGCTAACAACTCAGATCCAACAGGGCGCCATTGCCAAATTTGAGACATTTACTGTACTTCAGCGTTTCACCTTTGCATCATATGGATTCATCAATTATATTTCCAACCTGTTTGTCCCAATCAATCTCTCCTGCTTTTATCCCTATCCAACCCTAATCGGAGATCGCCTTCCCATTATATTTTATGTTTCGCCTTTTATTGTGCTGGCGTTATTTGCACTTGTTTTTTTCAGCACAAGATTTACAAAAGCAATTGTGTTCGGCTTCCTGTTTTTTTGCGCAACGATCGCGCTGGTTTTACAATTCATTTCTGTGGGCCAGGTAATTATGGCCGACAGGTATTCGTATGTACCCTATATAGGTTTATTATTTCCCATTGCACTTGGATACGATTGGCTGCAGCATAACCAGGAGAAAAGATTTATTCTGTATAAAAAAATGGCGATGATCTTGCTGCCCGCTTGTGTTATAGCATGTATGTGGCTTACCAATGAACGAACAAAAGTATGGATGAACGGAGATACGTTATGGACTGATGCATTAACCAAGTATCCGTGTGGTGAGACGTTTCTTAACAGGGGAAGTTATCTCGTCAACAAAGCGGCATACGATAAAGGAATTTCAAATGTAGGTGAGAACGAGTATGACAGGGCCTTAAATGATTTTAATATTGCGCTTCAAATGAATCCGGGCAGTGTAAAAGCATATACGAATCGTGCGAATATATACGGCCTTAAAAACCAGTTCGACCTGGCACTCAGCGATTATTCAAAAGCATTACAGTTAGATTCAACGGATACAAAAACATTTTTTAACCGGGGCATTACGTATAGTTTAATGAAACAATTCGACAAAGCAATAGCAGACTATACAAAGGTTTTGCAAAAGCAGCCTGACCTGAACTCCGCAAAACAAAACAGGGCTTACGCATATATTGAAAATGGAAATTACGAAAAAGGTATTCGGGATCTGAGTGAACTGATCGCTCTAAATCCGGTTGCTGATTATTATTTTTACCGCGGATTGGCCTATAACAGAACAGGAGAAAATGAAAAGGCTCTTGCAGATTATACAACATACATACAATCAAATCCCAATAACCCGAACGCGTATTTTAACCGCTCCGTAATTAATAAGGCAATGGGAAAATACCGCGATGCTCTTGCTGATGCTATAAAAGCGGAAAGCATGGGATACAAAGTGGAAAGCAGCTACATGAACGAGCTGAAAATTAAGGTGAATTAATTTCCTTACTTCGTAAACAGCATCTCCCGATACTTCGGCAAAGGCCATTGCTCATCGTCGATCAATAACTCAAGTTTATCCACATTGTAACGTATGGTCTCGAAGTGAGGTTTAACCTTCTCGCAATAGGCAACAGCCTGCTTCTTATGATCCTCAATTGTATTGGCCTTCTTTCGCTCTTCCGTCATATCATCAACACTGTTTTTTATGGTTGAAATGCGCTCTGATATTTCTTTTATCATTTCCAGCTGGGTCGCCGCATTTTTTTTGAATTCTCCGCCATCGAAAATATCCTTCATCTTCTTCACATTGTCTATCAACAGATTCTGATAACGAATAGCAGTGGGAATAATGTGATTCAATGCCAGGTCGCCGATGATACGCGATTCGATCTGAATTTTCTTGGTATATGTTTCAAGGTAAATCGCATGACGCGCTTCCTGCTCACGGTGACTCATGATACTGTGTCGCTCAAACAGCTTAACGGAACTATTGCTCACATACGCATCAAGCGCCTGAGGAGTGGTCTTGATATTGTTCAACCCCCTCCTGGCAGCCTCTTTCACCCACTCTTCTCCATAACCATTACCTTCAAACAATATTCTTTTTGATGACTTGATATACGTTACCAATATCTGGAAGATCGCTTCATCTTTTTCAACACCTTTATTTATCAATACATCAACTTCTTTTTTAAATTCAACCAACTGATCAGCCATGATCGCGTTTAATACTGTCATCGCTCCGGCGCAGTTAGCTGACGAGCCGACAGCTCGGAACTCAAACTTATTACCGGTAAACGCGAATGGCGATGTGCGGTTACGATCGGTATTGTCAAGCAAAATATCCGGGATCTTTCCGATACCCAATTTCAAAGCTGTTTTCTCGTCAGGCGTCATTTTTCCTGATTTAACTTTCTTCTCAAGATCATTAAACACCTGCGTTAATTGCGAACCAATAAATATGGACATAATAGCCGGAGGCGCTTCGTTGGCACCCAAACGGTGATCGTTATTAGCTGAAGCGATACTCGCACGCATCAGGTCGGCATTATCATTTACAGCCTTGATCGTATTTATAAAAAAGGTAAGGAACTGTAAATTTGTTTTTGGCGTTTTGCCGGGACTCAATAAATTTTTTCCGGTGTTGGTACCTAAACTCCAGTTGTTGTGTTTACCGCTTCCGTTAACACCTGCAAAAGGTTTCTCATGCAGTAACACACGGAAATTATGGCGCCTGGCCACTTTTTCCATCACATCCATCAATAACTGGTTATGATCAACAGCAAGATTACATTCTTCAAATACAGGAGCACATTCAAACTGATTTGGAGCTACTTCGTTGTGACGGGTTTTAATTGGAACACCCAACAACCAACACTCTACTTCCAACTCACGCATAAATGATGTCGCCCTGTCAGGAATACTTCCGAAATAATGATCTTCCAATTGCTGCCCCTTTGCCGGTGCATGACCGAACAA
>JAEUTS010000398.1 GCA_016787005.1 Bacteroidia bacterium | reverse complement strand
TGTACTACTGTAGAGATAAGCGGATGTCAATGCCCTGATAGTACAACGGTTAATTGCGATCTGCTGCCTGATATGACAATTTCCAGACAAATATTAATGGCTGGAGACGGCTACACAGAAAACCCGCAAAAAAATTCAGCTTTCGGATTTGATGATGGCAGACTGAGAATGTCAGTAATGACACCGAATATCGGCTTCGGGCCGCTTGAAATCCGTGCAACAAATTTATTGATATGTGGTAGTGATACATTTTCTACAGGATATAATGGCAAATGTTCAGATGGCGATGAACCAAAGCAAATAGTTTTGCAGCGGATTTATCATAAATCAGCCGATTCAATATCATGGGTTGATCATATATTAGGAGCAATGCCATTTAATCCTTTAAGCACAAGTTCCATAAAAAGGTTTGAATATCTCAGCCTCCGGTTAAAAAACATTTTTGAACCCGATCCGCGTAAATGGCCATTGGTTGCAGGAAATAATAAAAACTCATTTTGCCTGGAAGATCAATATCCCTGTTCATTCTCTCCGGGTGCTTGCCGGAACATTAATGACAGTATACTTCTTGACGATGATTTTCCGAATTTTGGAGTGTGCGGCTATTATGACTGTTCAACTGGGATACAGGGAATCTCCTCCGGTTATGCAGATACATATGTAAAGAATCTGTATGGAATGTGGATAGATATTCCTCCCGGGACTTGCAATGGGAATGATTACTATTTGGTTTTAGAGATTGATCCTGACAATATTATTATTGAATCCGACAAAAGTAATAATATGATAGCTGTACCAATAACCCTGACTAAGCAGGATAATGTCGGAAATCCAACAGCGATCATTTATCCTGACGGATGCACAACAATTTGTTCCGGCGACAGCTTGAAGCTTACAGCAACAGCAGCCTATTCATATAAGTGGTCAACCGGGGATACCATGCCGCATATTTATGCAAAAAGCTCAGGGACATACAGTGTTATTCTTACAAGCCCGTGCGGGACGACATCCTCCGAACCTCTTGTAGTTAATATGCTTGATCCTCCTCCGCTTCCGGTTGTTATTGGGGATACGCTTTGCATTGGGGACTCTGCAAAACTCTCTGCAAATAGTCCGGATAGTCTTGTTTGGTATGACGCAGCAAAAGATGGAAAGATTGTCTCAAAGGGCAATTCATTCGTCACTCCGCCGCTGGTTAGCTCAACAACCTTTTATGTACAAAGCGTAAAATCAACAAAAGGGATTGATGTTATTGCCGGCCGTACAGATACTTCCGGAAGCGGTAAATTTTATAAGGGCCTCTCTTATATGGTATTTGACTGTATTTCTCCTTTCACAATAAACGCAATAACAATTTATGCAAAAGATACTTCGACAATAACTATTTCAATATCTGACGGAAGTGGCTATACCCTTAATGCAAAAAAAATAAGTTTGGTTAAGGGGAAAAACCGGATACCATTAGGCTTTACTGTTACCCGTGAGAATAATTATATTCTTTACCTTAAATCAAATAGCACACATGAATTTTATGGGAATTATACAGACGTTAATTATCCATATGTGGTTCCCGGAGTTATATCCATAAAAACTTCAGGGCTTGGCAAAAGTGATTATACTTGCTTATATAACTGGGAAATCAAAACAGCTAACTTCTATCCTGCCAGTGCGCGAATTCCCGTTTCAGCAATTGTTGATAACACCTGCATTCAGGGTGCCAGATTTTTTGATACTAACATACTGAACTTTTCAATTACTCCCAATCCCTTTACCGACAAGCTTACTATCAAATCGGGTGGAAAAATCGGAGTAAACAGCTATCTTGTTATTTGCGATCTTACAGGACAAATTATTAAAACGGAAAAAATAAATTCCAACGGCATCTCAATTATCAACAGAGATTTCCTGGCAGATGGCATTTATTTTTATAAGGTTTTTGGAGATTCGGCTATTATAGCGGCTGGTAAACTAATAGCGCGATAAAAATATGAAAATGTGCGATTATATTAAATCGTTTATCGTATGGATAGTACTTAAACCGGGCGGACTTACATTATCCGGTGTTTGTATTTCATTTTTTATTTATGCACAGACATGCACTACAACAGATGCAAGTGGTTGCAAGTGTCGGGATAGCAGCTCTGCAAATTGTGATTTGCTGCCTGATATGACTATCTCCCGTCAAAAACTGACTGAAACAGGCGAGGTTGTTGAGTACCCGCAGAAGAATGCAGGATATAGCATTTCGTTTGAAGGCGCTGATGATGGAAGGCTAAGGTTGTCTGTTATGACACCAAATATCGGATCGGGTCCGCTTGAGCTGAGAGCAACAAAATACCTGATTTGCGGAAGTGACACTTTTTCTACCGGCTATGCCGGCAAATGCCCGAACGGGTTAGAGCCACGACATTTGGTTTCACAGCGCATTTATCATAAATCAGTTGACTCCATTTCTTTTTATGATCGAATTTCAGGCGCCATGCCTTATCACAATATGGGGTCAAATTTCCATATTGGCAGATTTGAATACTTGAGTTTGAGGCTAAAAGATACAAATGAACCTGATCCAAGAAAATGGCCATTGGTTGCCGGAGCAAATAAAAATTCCTATTGTCTTGAAGATGATGTATCCTGTTCTGCATATCCTGGTTCCTGTCGCAACCAGAATGATAGTATCCTTTATGATACTGATTTCCCCAACTTCGGATTAGGCGGTTATTATACCTGTACTTTCGGGATACAAGGTATCTCTCCCGGTTATACGGATACCTATGATAAAAATCTTTATGGAATGTGGATTGATATACCACCAGGAACATGTAATGGAAGTGATTATTATCTGGTGTTGGAGATGGATCCTGACAATTACTTCCTGGAATCTGATGAAAGCAATAACGTAATTACCCTGCCTGTTAGCTTAACTATGCAAGATTCATCTGGTAACCCAACCGCAACTATTTATTCAAGCAAGCCACCGGTTATTTCTCCAGGTGACAGTTTAATGCTTTCAGCAACGGCCGCCTACTCATATAAATGGTCAACCGGAGATACTTCCTCTTCCATTATAGTAAAGACGGGAGGGAGCTTTATGGTTACTGTTTCAAGTCCATGTGGAACTGCTTCATCTGCCCCACTCACAGTAAATATGCTTAGCCCGCCCTTACCCCCTGTAGTTGTTACAGATACTATTTGTGTAGGCGACTCAGCCAGGTTGACTGCATCTGGTACTGATAGTCTGGTTTGGTATGAAAAAGCCAATAAGGGGAAAATTATCGGCATAGGATCCATTTATGTAACTCCACCATTAACCAATTCAACAACCTATTACGTTGAAAATATAAAAACTATTGAAGGATTAAAAGGTCACATAGGCAAAGCAGATACAAATGGTGCCGGGAAATATTATAAGGGGACTTCTTACCTCGCTTTCGATTGTATTTCCCCGTTTAAACTTGAATACGTGACTGTGTATTCAGATAAACCGGGAAATTTTAACATTGTATTAATAGACTGGAGCGGGTTCGCTATTAATACAAAGCAAGTTAGTTTGGTTTCAGGTAAAAACCGTGTGGCTCTCGGATTTATTATAGCGCCTGAATATAATTACCAGCTGCGATTAGTTGCAGATACGGCGTATGCATTTTATGGGAATTATGGAAATGTTTCATATCCATTTACTATGCAAGGTGTTGTTGCAATAAAAGCCTCAGGTTTCGGCAAAAGTGATTATGTAGGTTTTTATGATTGGGAAATAAAGACAATCGATTTCCATCCCGCAAGTGCCAGGATTCCTGTGACAGCAGTTGTAGATCAAACATGTATTCTCGGTGCAAGACGACTTGATGATATTATGCCTGATTTCAGGATTAGTCCGAGCCCTTTTTCAGATAAATTGATTATAAAAGCTGAAGGAACGCAAGAGCAGATGTACCTGCTCAGTATATATGATATTACCGGACGGACTGTTAGAGCTGAATACTTCCAGGTTCCCGGCATCTTAGAAATTTCACGTATTGATTTGGCCAGTGGCATTTATATTTACAAAATTACCAAAGAGAAAATTGTTCTTGCAGCAGGAAAAATAATTGCGGAATAATTCCCATTTTTATTTTATTTACTTAAGCCAGTATATAATATAAGGCTTTATATCAGTTAGGTCAAGGATTTTTTTTGTCTAATTTCGCAAGAAAAGTATTTGCTCGTTTTGAAGAGGGATCAATTTTTATCGCACTCTTTAATGCAATTTCAGCTTCACAAAAATTATGTTGTTTATAATATAGAACTCCAAGCTCACAAAAGGCATCAGCTTTATGCGGATTTAATTTGGCAGACCGGCTATAATGCGATATAGCATCATTTGTTCGGTTAAGCTTGGAATAAACCACTCCCAAATTAAAGTGTGCTGCGGCACATGCCGGATTAATTTTCAGACTGTTTTTAAGGCAACTTTCTGCCAATGTCAGCAGTTTACATTTTGCCGCTGTAGATCCGTATGCAAGCCAGGTAATATAATTGGATGCGTCCATTGATAGTGCAGCTTTATAGCAAAGAATTGATGACCCGTATTTTTTCGCGGAGGACATATTGTCTCCAAGAAGGAGGCAGGCTGCAGTAAATATTGATGAGTCTTGTTTCGAATTGCAATTTCCATAATTAATGATTAAATCTCGGAAGGTTTTATTCGCATCTTCACGTTTCCCCCAACGGGTATATGAATTTCCGAGACGAAAAAGTGCTTCAATATCTTCAGGTGATTGAACTAATACTTCATTCAAATGATTTACGGCTAATGAGTAATTTTTTTCAAGATTGTATAAGGAAGCAAGCTGCCTATGTATACTTGCAGGGGTATACAAACCCCACTTTGAAATTTTTTCAAAATGCACCAATGCCTCAGAAGCCTTTCTGGTAATGGGAGTTGGCAGATGTTCTGTTGTGGAATTTTCAACATAAGTTTTAACTGACAAATATTGTTGTACTCCTGAATCGCTATGCCAACGAATAAATGCACTATGTAAAACAAAAAAAAGAATAATTAATCCAAATAGCAATACTACTTTACCGGCAAAAGTATATTTCCCTTTGCTCTTTAAACAAATGGCACTAAAAAATCGGGTGCTTTTTTCTGTTATTAAGCGGTATTCAAAAATAAAACAATATGCAAATATTGTTGAAATTGCAATAGCCAGCAAGAATGGTATAATTTCATATAGTCCTCTGAAGATATACAGGTTGATCAGAAATAATCCTCCCATAGTAAAATCCTCAACCCGGGTGAATGAATACTCCCTTTTTATTTTTTCCCTTTTATTGAAAAGAGGTGGTTGAGTATATCCAAAGCTTATTGCCTGCTCGGGGCAAGCAGATATACAATCAAGATCTTTCAGACATGCAGAGCTGACAACCTTCTTATAACGACCAATTTCTTCATGAACAACAATATCCGACTGACATTTTGCTGTACATAGCCCACATTGGGTACAATTGCCTGAAAGTATAATGCGTCCCGGGGCCAATCGATCTGCCGCCGAAAATAATGCTCCGTAAGGACAAGCGTAGTGGCAAAAGCTTCTGGTTCCTAAAATATAGACAATGAAAAATCCGCATACAACTAAAGTGATAAAAGTTATTCCCGGGCCGGGAAGGTTTCTCCACAGATTATTTGAAACGAATGAAGACCAACCTTGCAAGTCCGTTACTATGTGAAAATCGGGCCAGCCTTTCCCTTCTTTTAAGCGTTTGGCCAAAGGGTATATGAAAAGATTAAACATTGCAAGAATGGGAGCCCATGCCAATACACGGGATCGTATGGGCTTGGGATGAATATTAATCTTTAGCAAAAGCCAGGCAGACAGGTCCTGCAAAGCAAGTATATGGCAGCCCCATGAGCAAAAAAAACGGCCTGCAATAAGGGTAGAAACTAATGCAACGCCCATAAAAATAAATCCGGCTGTAATCATTCCCTGATGAAGCGTATATGCCACTTCGTTTAATTCAAGCGGGGCTAATGATCTTCCCGTAATTTTCCAATGGGCTATGTGAATTCCTATTAATAAGTGTACAGACCCAAGTACTACAAAGCGCCGGAAGCCATAATTGGGCATAAATAGTCTAATAAATTAATAATCGGATAGTGTTGTCTTACAAAAGAGAATTCTAACCTAAAGTGTATACAATTATACCACCGGAAAAAATCTCATTTTGAAATTTATTCATCAAATTCAAATGAAACTATGACCTGTATCATATAAATAATTTTAAAAAAAAACTTTCTTTATAG
>JAEUTS010000379.1 GCA_016787005.1 Bacteroidia bacterium | reverse complement strand
TTTGGAGGTTCTTTTCTTTTTGAGGACATCTCTTTTCTGATCAATCAAAAGGACAGGGTAGGACTTGCAGGTAAGAATGGGGCCGGAAAATCCACATTGTTAAAAATACTTGCGGGTGAACAAAAGCCTCAAAAAGGCGAGGTCTCTAAACCTAATGATTGCACCATTGGTTATTTGCCCCAGGATATGGTGCATAACCTGGGCAAAACTGTTTTTGATGAAACGGCTACTGCCTTTGATGAGGTAAAAAAACTGGAGGCGGCTATTGTGGATATTACACACCAGCTCGAAACCCGCACGGATTATGAGTCGGATGCGTACATGAATCTCATCACTCATTTGAATGAAGCGCATGAGAGGCTTGATATTATTGGAGCAGGATCAATCAACGAAAAAATTGAACTTACACTTTTAGGATTAGGTTTTGATCGGAAAGATTTTACACGCATGACTGATGAGTTCAGCGGCGGCTGGCGCATGCGCATTGAGTTGGCAAAGATTTTATTGCAAAAGCCGAATGTGATGTTGCTTGATGAGCCAACGAATCACCTCGATATTGAATCTATTTTATGGCTCGAAGATTTTTTAAAGAACTATTATGGCGCCGTTGTAATGGTATCGCACGATAAACGTTTTTTGGATAACCTGACTACCCGTACAATTGAGATATCAATGGCGCAGATATTTGATTACAGGGCCAATTACTCGAAATACCTGGTGCTGCGTAAGGACAGGAAAGAACAGCAGGAAGCTGCCGCCAGGAACCAGCAAAAATATATTGAAAAAACCCAGGTGCTGATTGATAAATACAGGGCCAAGGCGAATAAAGCTTCGTTCGCTCAGTCGCTTATTAAAAAACTGGATAAGCTTGAGATCGTTGAGGTTGACGCGTCCGACAATACAAGTATTTATTTCCGTTTCCCTCCAGCTGCACGTTCAGGCAAGGTAGTGGTGGAGGCTGTGAATGTTAAGAAGCAATATGGTGAAAAAACGATCTTTAGTAATGTGGAGTTTATGATAGAACGGGGAGAGAAGATCGCGTTTGTAGGAAGAAATGGTGAAGGTAAATCAACCATGCTGAAATTGATCGTAGGTGATCAGCCGATTACAGATGGGAAGATCACACTGGGCCATAATGTAAATATCGGGTATTACGCGCAAAATCAGACGGAAACGCTGGATGTTGACGCGACTGTTTTTGATACTGTTGACGCTGTTGCGGTAGGTGAAATAAGAAAAAATGTGCGCAGTTTGTTGGGTTCTTTTTTATTCAGCGGCGATGATATTGATAAAAAGGTAAAAGTGTTATCAGGTGGAGAAAAGTCGCGCCTGGCCATGTGCTTATTATTGCTGGAGCCATATAATTTATTGGTATTGGACGAGCCTACGAATCACCTCGACATACGTTCCAAAGAAGTATTGAAAAATGCCTTGATCAATTACGATGGTTCAATGGTTATCGTATCGCACGATCGGGATTTTTTACAGGGTCTTACAAGCAAAGTATATGAATTTAAAAACGGGAATGTAAAACAGCATATTGGTGATATAACAGAATACCTGGAAACAAAGAGAATAGACCACCTCGCAGATCTGGATTTGAAACAGAAGTCGGAAGTTGGAAGCCGGAAGACCGAAGAGAAAAAAGTAGAAAAAAATAATGCCGTTGAAGAGAAGCAAAAGCAAGAGAAGGAATTGAAAAATATACAGAACCAGATTTCCAGGGCAGAAACAGAGATCGCACGTTTGGAAAATGAGATAAAAACCTTTGATGAAAAACTGGCCGACCCGGCGCAGTATCAAAATGTGGTGAACGATAAGGCGGCTTTTGCTAAGTATGAGGATCTGAAAAAGAAGTTGGAAAGTGAAATGCTGAAATGGGAAGAATTACAGGGAAAAGCCCCTCTCTGAATCTCCCCGAAGGGAAGAGAACAAAAATGAAATTACTTTTTACAGCGGAAACAATCAACCGTATGATCATCAACAATACCAACAGCCTGCATAAAAGCATAGCAAATAGTTGACCCTCTGAATTTAAATCCCCTGTTACCCATGTCCTTGCTCATTGCATCCGAAATGGCTGTTTTAGCATGGTATTCGCTCCTGTCTTTTGGCCGGTTTACAATAGTTTTTCCACCTGTAAATGACCATACATATTTGTCGAATGAGCCAAATTCCTTTTGTATCTGAAGGAAACACTTTGCATTATTTATTGCGGCTTCAATTTTCAATCGGTTACGGATAATAC
>JAEUTS010000363.1 GCA_016787005.1 Bacteroidia bacterium | reverse complement strand
AGGTGAATAGCTGTTTTTAAACATAAGGGCGAGTTCATCCGAGTCTGTCCAGTTGGTTTTTCCTTTCAGTTCTTTTTTCACTTTTTCATAAAATTTTGTGCCCGGCAATGGATAAGATACTGAAACCCCGATATCTTCAGGCAGAAGATCGTTTACCATTTTTATTGTCAGTTCAATATCTTCTTTTGTTTCGCCTAAATAACCGAACTGCAGAAATAAAGATGGCTTAATGCCATACTGTTTCAGCAGGCTTACTGCTTTATAGATCTGATCAACGGTAATGCCTTTGTCCATGGCATCCAGTATTTTTTGTGAACCACTTTCGGCACCTATCCATACACTTTCGCAACCTGATTCCGCTAAATGTTTTACGTAATTCTCCTGAACCAGGAGGTCGGCACGCGATTGTATTTTGTACCTGAACCTTAAATTATGTTGTTTCACCAGTTTACTGAACTCCTCAACCCATGCCGGTTTTAAGCCAAAAATATCATCGCAGAACCAGATGTGATCAAAATGGAATTTATCTTTTAAAAGCAGAAGTTCATTCACTACATTTTGCGGACTACGCGTGTTATAACGATTCCCATAAATAGGTTTGGCGCACCAATTACATTTATAGGGGCAACCCCTTGTTGTCGCCATGTTCAGTGAAAAATATCCGTATTTATTTAACCATGTTTGCTTGTATGGCTCTATATTGATAAGGTTCCATGCTGGCATGGGGAGGGTATCCAGGTCGCGCATAACATTGCGTTTGGCAGTTTTTATCAGTGCATTGTTATTGAAATAAGCTAATCCCTCGATCATTTCAATGTTCTTTGTTTTATTTTTTAAACTATCTGTAAGTTCAAGTAAAGTTTGTTCGGCTTCTCCGATAATAATATAATCCGCACCATTTTTTAAATACTTTTCACAATTATCAGTTGAGTCAGAACTTGAAATTATAACTATACAGCCTTTTTGTTTGGCCAGTTTAGCCATTTGAAAAGCCGCCTCACGCATATTGCTCAGGCACATTTTGGTGAGGTAGTTAAAGCCATCGTCGTAGATCACAAAAATATCCGGTTGCTCTTTTTTCAAAGCGGCTATAATTTCATTTGCCGATCGGGAGAACATGGTGTCAAAAAAGCTCAGTTTATAATTATTCTGAGAAAGTACTGCTGCAGCATATAAGGTCCCGATAGGCGGGTATGGCTGACCCAGCTTTTTTTGTTTTGGGTCAAATTGCAAAAAATAGGAATGTGTAATTAGTACTTTCATTTATTCAGCCTGACATTATTTTCTTATTAAAAGCTTTGATCGATTCTTCATGAGCTTTTAACACTTTTTGTTGAAACCCGTTTGGATGATGCTTAGAAAC
Organism: Bacteroidia bacterium; assembly: GCA_016787005.1. Lineage (GTDB taxonomy): Bacteria > Bacteroidota > Bacteroidia > JABDFU01 > JABDFU01 > JABDFU01. The sequence goes on along the minus strand of JAEUTS010000363.1, from coordinate 3,585 downwards.
ATTTTTTCTCGACCGAACGTTTAGATCAAATGTGGATTCGTCGAAATCGCTGAATTTTTTTTTCCAGTGAGCGAGAGTAAATTTAAAGCACCATTGGTCAAGCTTTTCACCAATGGAACCTTTAAGCAGGCGCTCGTTTATTTTTTTTAATAAATTTTTGCCAGCCGGCGGTACAATGCTCAGGTTTGCAATAGGTTTATTCGGATAGAAATTATCTTTCCATTGATTTGCCTCAAAAAAATCCGAGCATAAATTTTTATTGTACATAGGCCTTGCAAACACAAGCTCGGTTGCGGTAAAAATATTTTTATCGGGCACTTCCAGGTTGTTTGAATCAATAAAATAGTTTACGCAGAAATATTTATGTGAATTAAACAGGAATGCTTTTTTAAAGGTTACAAGTAGTGTTCTGCATAGCCATAGCCGGCCGGGTTTGGTAATAATGAAGTAATCAATATCTCCTTCCTCATCAACATAGCCTTTTGCCAGGGAGCCTGAAAGAAACACCGCTTCAACAAAAGGAAAGCAGGAAATGAGTTTTGTATATCTTTTGGCTTTAAGTAAATATTTTTCCGCAAGCTTGTTGCCTTTTTTTCTTCTGTCGACCACAGAAATATCATCATTCACAGAATAGAATTGTTCTGTTTTCCAAATATATCCTGCCTGAACAAGTTTGTTGAGTGCCGCTTCCGTTTCAGATAACGTTATTTTTTGACACTGACAATTTTCGTGAATTTCTTTGATGGTAAGCGGATACCTAAAGACGCTGAAATAGAGAAGCGTTTTAATTATCGCGCTTTGCTTTTCAGTTAGGGCTGTATCTACAGGTATGGTATTTGGTTCAAGAACTTCCAATCATCTAATTTATAAAATATGGAAGATATTCTATCTGCAGAAACGGTTTATTTACCCTGATTTATATCGAGGGGATTTGATTTTAAAGATTTTGAGACTCGACATATACGGTTCTAAGCCAATTTGGCGGATGAAAAATCCTTAAATTGACTAAGAACCGGTAAATCACCAGTTGGCAAGCTGATCTTATATATGTAATTTGTTTCGAGGAAGAGTTTCTTTTCAGCCAGTAAATTAAATACTAATTTATTTTCTTCGGCCAGTTCCTTTATCCGATCAATGTCGCAATCCTCTGAAAGTACCATCAATACAACTGACCGTTCGCCCAAATAACCGGGAATTTGTTTAAAAAGTCGCGAAAAGTATTCCATGTTTTTTCCGCAATACCAGGCCCGTTCGGGGTCTGTTTTAGGATCTTTTTTGTAGTAAGGAGGATTGATAATAACATAGTCAAATATTTGTTTTGGAATATTGTCGAAAAGATCGGATTGGATGATAGACATGGAAACTCTGTTCCACCGGGCATTTTTATCGAGATTGACGATGGCTTTCCAGCTTATATCGGAGGCTGTCACATTCGCTCCCTTTTTTACACAATACACGGATAACATGCCTGTCCCTGCTCCCAATTCAAGTACATTTTTTTCTTTCAGACTTTTGCTTTTTAGAATATCAAGCATAAAGGTTGTGCTATAGAAAAGTCCGGGATGGAAGACCCCCGGAAGAACAACAAGACGAATGCCATCACGATAGTATTTACGTTCCCACTTGAGGTATAGAACCAACAGGGGTCTGTAGGTATAGTTTAGTATTCGTTTAACTGATTTCCGGATCATGTTTTTACATCAAGGTTTCATATTAATCAATCGGTTTTATGTGATCGATCCCTGATAATACTCAGGATCAGTTTTCGTGTTACCCGCGCATAAGCCCTTTTTCTTTTAAAGTTAAACACTATTAAGCTGCCAATTAAAGACCACACAAGAAATATTTTATTTATGGTGCCGAATGTTTTACTTTTTGACATAAAGTAGTTTAATGCCAAAACTCTTTTAAAATAAGCCTCCTGTTGAGGCAATCTTCCTGTATCGATCTTGTGATGAAAAGCAGAAGTGGTTGTCAACACATGTATAGCGGGAAATTCAGTAAAACCAAGTGCCAAGCCGTAATTTTCACCTATGCCGTTATTATCTAAAGTTTCATCAAATGGATTTGCAATAAGCCACTCTCTTTTGATCATGCCGGCTCCTAAACCGTAAAAGGCGGTTTTAAATACTGGAGGTCCGAAATGTGTTATTAATGGCCAGCCGGCAAGCGTATATGTGTTTTTTCTTTTCAAATAAAAGGCGCGAATAGGTAAGTAAATCAATCTGTTTAAGAATGATGTTTTGATATTTTGTATTTCGCACCAAATTGTTTGTTGAAAAATAAATTTCCAGAATAATTTGCTCACTGAATTTACCGGATACTCATGCGCCCAGTTATCATCCTTGTTTTTTTCAAGTACTAATCCGCTTACAACGGAAATATTGTCGGAATTTTTAATGAACTCTGATATTTTGAAAATATAATCTTCATGTAATTCAATATCATCATCACACAACAAAATAAATGATCCGCTTGCCTCACGAATGCCAATGTTCCTTTGCAAACAGACAGAAGGAGTGCTTTTAATACATTTTATTTTTAAAAGCGGAAATTGTTCTTTTAGTAAGTTCTCATCAATTTGACTCTCACTTGCATCAATAACTATAACTTCCTCCGGCAGCTTATTTTGCTGTGCCATTGATTTTATCGTACGGACAAGACTTTCCGGTCGATTGTAAGTTGGTATTATAGCGCTTACAGTTATCATTGGTTATTATTCCGGTTTTGCGAAAAGTAAAGGGTGTTGAATTTTGATACACTGTCTTCCATGGCTTGAGTAAGCAGTCTTTGCCTGTCGGGTTTACTTTTTAGTAATAGGCTTGTCTGTTCAACCATTTGATCTTTGCTCTCACAAATTCTGATCTTTTCTCCGGGTTCAATATTACCCACTTTATTTGCCACAACATACATTCCCGAGTACAATGCTTCTTCAAAAACATAGCCCTGGCCTTCATGTATTGAAGGGTGAAGCAGGATCCTGCTGTGAGCCATTAGCTCAATGACCTCAATGCGTTTAAGTTCTCCCTTAAGTTCAACATTTTTACTCAAACCGTGTACTTCTATACTTTTTTGCAGGAGATCGTATTCTTCTCCATTCCCAATAATGACGCATTTTAATCCCGGAAAGGAGGATATGAGTTGAGCGGCAATTTCTATAAAAAGGGAGTAGTTTTTAATTGCATGAAGGTTGCCAACCCCAAGTATATCAATAGTAGGCTTGTCAGATGGAGTAGTTTTAAAATTTTCAGTATCCAGGCCAATTGAAATGACCTGATCTGCGTTTCGGTTTGTAGTCAGCTTAAATTTTTCGGCGGCAAATGCGGAAAGCGCAACGATTTTAAATTTTGAAAAATTCAAGTATCTCAGGTATTTGTTTGATGGGAGAGGATCTTGTCCAACTATAGTTGAAACGTGGTTTACTCCGAATAGTGTTGCAATGTGTTGACCAATAAAGGCGCACTCTGTAAGCCAAAAGCTATGGATTACAGTTTGGCCTCTGTTCTTCAGGTAAAGAAGTGAAAAGGTTGCAATTACCCTCAACCATGTTCGTATTCTAAAGACACCTTTTTTGTTTGCGCCGCC
>JAEUTS010000371.1 GCA_016787005.1 Bacteroidia bacterium | reverse complement strand
CGAAGCTTAAAAAACTATTTATTGCCCCGGGGAATGCGGGTACACAAGCATTTGGAACAAATGTCGCTATCCCGGAAACCGACTTTGAAGCCGTTAAGAAATTTGTACTTGAAAATGGGGTCAATATGCTCGTTGTTGGTCCGGAAACACCCCTTGTAAAAGGCATACACGATTTTTTTTTATCGGATGAAAAATTAAGGCACATTCCGGTAATTGGTCCGAAGAAAGACGGGGCGCAATTGGAAGGTAGTAAAGATTTCTCGAAACAGTTCATGCAGCGCCACAAGATTCCAACTGCGGCTTACCAAACGTTTACAAAAGAAACGCTGGCTAACGGATTAAAATTTCTTGAATCGTTGAAGCCTCCTTATGTTTTAAAAGCTGACGGACTTGCTGCAGGTAAAGGAGTTGTTATTCCTGCCACGCTTAATGAAGCGAAAGCTGAGTTGAATGAAATGCTGGCGCTTGCCAAATTCGGTGATGCCTCCGCAAAGGTTGTTATCGAAGAGTATTTAAAGGGAATAGAATTATCTGTTTTTGTTTTAACGGATGGTGTGAGTTATAAAATTTTACCCGCTGCAAAAGACTACAAGAGAATCGGAGAGGGTGATACAGGTCCAAATACAGGCGGCATGGGTGCAGTTTCACCTGTTCCGTTTGCCAATGCTGAGTTTCTGAAAAAAGTGGAGGATCGTATAGTGATACCAACCATCAACGGACTTAAAAAGGAAGGTATTGTTTACAAAGGTTTTGTTTTTATTGGTTTAATGAATGTGGCCGGCGAACCTTATGTTATTGAATACAACTGCCGCATGGGCGACCCTGAAACTGAAGTGGTGATACCCCGTATCAAGTCAGATATAATTGATCTGTTTGAAGGTGTTGCGAATGGAAATTTAAATACAAAGCAATTTGAAGCAGATGAACGGTTTGCAACAACCGTAATGCTTGTTGCGGGTGGTTATCCGGGTGATTACGAAAAGGGTAAAGCCATAGAGGGACTGGATAAAGTTGAAGGTAGCCTTGTATTTCACGCCGGTACCAAGCAGCAGGGGAGCAAGGTTGTAACAAACGGAGGCAGGGTTATGGCACTTACATCATTTGGTTCAACAATGAATGAAGCGTTACAAAAATGTTTTGGTAATGCCGAGAAAATCAAGTATGATGAAAAGTATTATCGGAAAGATATTGGCTCAGACCTAAAATGAAAATCCCGTCCACTATCCTGAACGGGACTTATTAAAAAACATTAAAAGTATACAGCTTATTCCAACGTGCCTTCTTCGTGCGCTTTCTTTGTATACTTACCCTGTACCCAAAGCCAGATTATCATTGCGATAAAGCCAACGATAATCATAAAGAAATTGTACTTGTTGCCAATATGCGGCATGATCTTGAAGAATTTTTGGCACAGGTGGCCAAATCCGTTGAAAAAGTCCGTCATTGTTAATCGATTTTAAGTACTATTTTAACAAAAGTAAAAATAAAATTCAAAATTTGCACATAATCAACCCGATATAATGCTGGTTCGTTTTTTCAGGTCACATCAACCTGTTTTACTTATTATAATCCCTGTTATAGCCGCCTTGTTATGGCTGCCTGCTTTTATTCATCCTGCATTACCTGCGGTAAAACATCAGATGCCCCTATTTGAATTAATGGTGAAGCCTTTGTTGTCAAATCCACTCCTGTGTTCTATTGCTGCATTCTTTTTACTTATTATACAGGCATTCTTATTTAACTATATAATTGATAAATATGAGATAACCGGGAAGCGTTCCTATTTACCTGTATTAATGTACATTGTTTTTACCTCCTTTTCACCGGAATTATTATGGCTTCACCCGGGTTTGTTCGCCAATATATTTATTTTACTGGCATTGAATCGCGTTTTAGCTACTTACCGCAATACTTCCGCTCTTTCACCCTGCTTTGACGCCGGTTTTCTTATAGCTCTAGCTTCTTTATTTTATTTCCCTGCTGCATTAATGGTCATTTTCGTCATGATTGCAGTTCTCGTGCTTTTGCCCTTTTCATGGCGCTTGTGGGTCATTGTTTTATTAGGTTTTTTGCTCCCATATATTTATGTGCACACCTGGTATTTTTTATTTGAAGGGACAGAATACCTATGGATCGATCGGGTATTGTTTCCTGTTATAGATCGCAATACTGTATTCAACGGGGAAATGGCTCAGCCTTATTCGGAGCTTATATTGTTTTTGGGAATAGCGGCTGTACTTTCGATTGGTCGAGGGGCCGATGCCGCTAACCGTTCAGTGCAGCACAGGAGTACAATGGCTGTTTTACGTTGGTTATTTGTAATTGGGGTACTTACTTTACTTATAACTCCGACCTTGAGTTACATTTATTTTTTTGCGGCCCTTTTACCCCTCTTGGTAATTATAACAGGATACTTTTTATGGGCCAGGATGGTTTGGGTAGCCGAAATAATTATGTGGATGCTGATATTGACTATTGCGTACAATCATTTTGGCATAAGTCATTAAATAGGTAAAAACAATAGTTTTTTCTAATGTATTACTTGGGGTAATTTTGTAAGTTTACCTCTTCAAAAAACAGATCGATCCATGAGTAAATTTGGTGTGGTTATTTTCCCGGGTTCCAATTGCGATCAGGATATGATATATGCGCTGCGCAATATAATGGGGCAAGATGTTGTTGAGTTGTGGCACAAAGACAAAGACCTGAAAAACTGTGATTTTATTATACTTCCCGGAGGGTTTTCTCACGGGGATTATTTACGTTCAGGAGCGATCGCCCGTTTTGCGCCCATCATGGAAAAGGTGATTGATCATGCGGCTAAAGGGGGATATGTTTTTGGTGTATGTAACGGGTTTCAGATTTTATGTGAAGCCGGTTTGGTGCCGGGTGCTTTACTGCATAATACCGAGCGGAGGTTCATTTGTAAAAATGTATTCATAAAAGCTGAGCATAACGAGAGCTTACTTACATCGGGGATCCCGTTAAATAAGGCGCTTAAAATTCCAATTGCGCATGGGGAAGGGAATTACTTTATTGATGCGAAGAGCCTGGAGAAAATAAAAAAGAATGGACAGGTGCTTTTCCGTTATTGTGATGATAAGGGTAATGTAACTCCGGAATCTAACCCGAATGGTTCACTTGATAATATTGCGGGGGTATGTAATGTCGGTAAAAATGTATTCGGAATGATGCCTCATCCGGAAAGGGCTTCCGATCCTGTATTGGGGAATACAGACGGAATGGTGTTGTTTCAGTCGATTTTAAGTACAGTTTTGCAATAGTCACACTCGTAAGTTATTGATAATAAGTATTTTATTATATTTTTGACCATCACATCTTAAAAATGTCAAATAATATTAATATCTTGCCGCCCAATTTAAAAATAAAAATATGCAAAAAGGTACAGTAAAATTTTTTAATGAAACTAAAGGATTTGGTTTCATTACACCTGAGTCTGGTGAAAAAGACGTCTTTGTTCATTCGTCAAGTTTAAATGGCGCACACATTCGTGAAAATGACAAAGTGGAATTTGAAGTAGAAAGTGGCCCAAAAGGTCTGAATGCTACAAATGTCAGAGTTATCTGATTCGAAAATATAAATTTTCGACTATTAAAAGAAACATGCCTCAGGGCATGTTTTTTTTTGGTGTAAAATCCGAGCCTGTTTAAATTTTATTTTATGAAATTATTATTGGGTATTTTTGAGCGAAACGAGGCGGATTTTGCAGCCATAGTGGAGCTACTCTGGTGAAAAAATCCAACGAAGTTGCAGCCAAAAAGACCCATAAGAATAAAATTAAATAAATTTTAAATAGGCTCTCAATATAGAATTGCAGAAAAGTGTTACAGATGCAAAGATTTATATTAAATTCACGAAGCTTTGTAAAATGGAAGTGTCGTAATGGAACCAAGGGCAGCATATCGGTATTTTAATAAACTGGAAAAAGATCAATTCAGTCTTATTTACCTGGGAGAGTTTGATGATGAACTCACCTCAACCCTTATGCGGATAAATGATACGAGTGTTCGCGAGTCGCAGGTGCTTAAAAATAAACTTTCGTTTCTTATTGCCGAATGTTTTCAAAATATCATCCGCCATGC
>JAEUTS010000346.1 GCA_016787005.1 Bacteroidia bacterium | reverse complement strand
GCCAGATACCGGATTGGTACCATACTTGATTATTCTGTTGAAGGCAAAGAGAACGAATCGGATTTTGATAATTGTACCCATGAAACAATTGGTACGATTGATAAGGCTATGGGGAACAGGAATATCCCCTTTTGTGTATTTAAAATTACGGGTCTTGCCCGTTTTTCGCTGCTTGAGAAGGTAAGTGCAGGTCTGCCATTAACAGAGACCGAGCAGCAGGAGTTTGCCCGCGTGCATGACAGGGTGAATGCTATTTGCAAAAAGGCGCATGATAATAGGGTACCTGTGTTTATTGATGCCGAGGAAAGCTGGATACAGCCGGCAATGGATACACTGGTTAACGAAATGATGAGTTTGTATAATAAGCAGAAAGCTATTGTGTACAATACATTCCAGTTATACCTGAAGAATAGCCTCGCCCACCTTAAAAAAACGTTTGAGGAAGGGAAGCGGGGCGGTTTTCTGGTAGGCGCAAAACTTGTTCGTGGAGCCTATATGGAAAAGGAACGAAGCAGGGCGTTTGAAATGAATTACCGTTCGCCTATACAGGATACTAAACAGGATACGGATAACGATTATAATGCCGCTCTTGAGTTTTGTGTGGAAAATATTGACAGGCTGGCTATATGTGCCGGCACACACAATGAACACAGCTCAATGTACCTCACCGACCTGATGAAAAAAAAGAATATAATTCCATCGCATCCGCATGTATGTTTTTCTCAACTTTTGGGCATGAGCGACCACATTAGCTTTAACCTCGCCAACGCGGGCTATAATGTATCCAAATATGTCCCCTATGGACCGGTAAAAGAGGTTCTTCCCTATTTGATCAGGCGTGCCCGCGAAAATACATCTGTTAAAGGGCAAACAGGAAGAGAACTTAGCCTTATAATTAAAGAGAAGCAAAGGAGGAAGAGTAAATAGAGGTGCTTTTTTAATTGCGCAGTTACGAATGCAATAAATACTCTAATATTTCGTTATTTTGCAGTGATGCGACACCTGAAATTTTTCTTTTCCTTTCCTTTCTTTTTCTCATATATCATATCTCATATCTTATACTTCCCATTGCAAGCGCAAATTGGCGGAAGCAGCACCTACAAATTTTTAGATCTGCCTTTTTCGGCACGGGAAGCGGCTTTGGGCGGAAATTTAATCACGGTAAAGGATGACGACATTAATTTAACTTTTCATAATCCCGCACTCATTTCGCCCCAAATGGATAATAATTTCGCGTTTAGCTTTGTTAACTACATTTCAGATATAAGTTATGGATATGCTGCATACAGTAAGACATTCAATAAGATAGGAAGTTTTGTTGGAGGTGTACAGTATGTTGATTATGGTAAATTCATTGAGGCTGATCCTACAGGGCTTATAACAGGAAGTTTTAAAGCAGCCGATTATTCGTATAATATTGGTTATTCGCACCCCATTGATTCAGTGTTTTCTGTCGGAGCTACACTCAAAACTGTTTATTCCCATCTCGATCAGTACTTTTCAGTGGGTTCTGTTGTTGATGCCGGCGGTACATATTACAACGCGAGGCATCTGTTATCGGCTTCTGCTATTATCAGGGGCATTGGATATCAATGGAAGACCTATGTTGATGGTAACAGGGAACCTGTACCTTTCGAGATACAATTAGGTATTTCTAAAAAACTTCAGAAAGCTCCATTTCGCCTTTCTCTTATAGGAACGCACCTTGAAAAATGGGACCTCACTTATGAAGATCCCGCTAACCCGGCACCGACTAAAGATCCCTTGACAGGGGCGCCCATTAAGAAAAACGAAACAAAGATATTTGCTGATAAGCTGGGCCGCCACCTCATTGCTAATGTTGAGATGTTGTTGGGCAAAAATTTTATGCTGCGTTTCGGATATAATTACCAGCGTAGAAAAGAGCTGAGGATAGATGGGCGGGGAGGTATTCCCGGATTTTCTTTTGGTTTAGGATTTAAGATTTATAAATTCAATTTCAGTTATGGGTATGCCCAATACCATGTAGCGGCTGGTTCCAGTCATTTTACAGTCACCACCAATATTTCGGATTTCTACCGGAAAAAATAGTTAGAAGTTTATGGCCTTGTCTTTAGTTATCAGTCTAAGGTCAGACTTCTGATTTTATAATTTTGCCCTTGTCACCCGTCCCTTTCACTCGTCCCTTTCCACTTATTCGTATATTCGTGAACTGGAATTTTAGTTATGTCGAAGATCATAGTTGCTATTGACGGATTTTCTGCGTGTGGAAAAAGCACACTTGCTAAGGCTTTAGCGGCCCGCATGGGCTATGTATATATCGATTCAGGTGCCATGTACCGTGCTGTCACTTTGTATTGTATGCGTAAAAAGATCATCAAACCCGATGGTAATTTTGCGAAAACAAATGTGATAAAGGCATTGAAGAAAATAAAACTTTCATTCAAATACAATCCTTCCGCTAAAGCTTCCGATACTTACCTCAATGGTATTAATGTTGAAAAGAATATCCGCCAGATGGATGTATCGAACAACGTTAGCAAAATAAGTATGGTAAAAGAGGTCAGGAAACATGTGGGCAAGATACAACGCGATATGGGAAAGAAAAAAGGAATTGTAATGGACGGAAGAGATATCGGCACGAGTGTTTTTCCGGAGGCTGAATTGAAAATATTTATGACCGCCGACCCGGATATACGTGTGCAGCGAAGACTTGACGAGTTAAAACCCAAAGGAGCTCAGGTTACATTTGATGAGGTAAAATTAAACCTGATGAACCGTGATTACGATGATACTCATCGAAAAGAAAGTCCCCTCTCAAAGGCTAAAGACGCTATAGTACTTGACAATTCTGATCTATCCAAAGAACAACAGTTGGAATTTGTCTTGAAACTGATCGATGATATGTTGCTTACCAAGGATACGTTTG
>JAEUTS010000336.1 GCA_016787005.1 Bacteroidia bacterium | reverse complement strand
TTGTCAACTAAAGCTATCCACGGCAGCATTCGGATAACCTTTTCAAGCTGTTCCCTTCGCGCACGTTTTAAGTCTTCCGCATTTTTAAAAAAAACGTCCCAGTGTTCCATCGATATCAGTTCCATCGACATGGAAGCGAGTTCAGCCACTTCGGACGGATAATCTTTAAATGAGTTAAGTTCGAGGTGATTGGTTAAAAACGCATGTAATGCATGGCCGCCTTCGTGTACCATTGTTACCAGGTCGCGGTGAACGCCGGCCGCGTTCATAAAAATAAAGGGTACACCTGTTTCGTTCAGCGAATAGTTGTAACCGCCGGGGGCCTTGCCTTTGCGTGAATCCAGGTCAAGCCGGCCGAGGTCTTTCATCGTTTCAAGACATTGGCCGTAAAACGGGCGTACTTTATAAAAACATTGAATAGACTTGTTTATCAGATCTGCAGCATCATTGAACGGATGGAGTGGTTCCAATTGCCCGGGATCTACGTCCAGGTCCCATGGTTTGAGGCTGTTAAGATTCAGTTTTCTTTTACGTTGTCCGTCCATCTGAACGATCAAAGGAACAACCTCAGTTCTGATGACATCGTGAAAGTCGAAGCAATCCTGTATTGTATAATCAAAGCGGCCCATGGCTTTGAACATATAGTCACGGAAATTTTCAAAGCCGGCATTCGCTGCTATCTGTTGCCTTAGTTTTATAAGTCCGTTAAATAATTCATCCATCTTTTCACGATCCTGCATCCTGCGCTGATGTATAAGCAGGTATACCTTTTCGCGTTTTGGGCGGTCATTATTTTTTAGGTGCACTACGGCCTGTTGTAAAGTGAGTTCTTTTCCGTCAAAGTTAATTGTCATTTCACCCGACCAGGCTGCGTACTTTTGTTCTTCATTATCAAGCTGGGTATAAAGCGGGATGTTTTGTTCCCGGAATAATTCCAGGTCGTTTTGAACATCTCTTAAATATATTCTATACTTCTCTTTGTCTAATTGATCCCGATAAGGGGAATCCATCAGTTTTTTATTAAATGAATCGGAATACAATTCAACATGAGGTGATATTTCTTCGCTGAAAAAGGTATAAGCTTCCCTGTATTTTTTATTTGCCGTATCGCAAGTCATACGTATGTAACGCCAGGCCCTCTCTTCACTAAGAATGGTTGTAATTTCACTCAGGTCGGACAACCATTTTTCGAGTTCGTTAACAGAATGAAGGGGTCGGGCTTTTAACTCATGGAAATAAGGCTCAAGTTGTTCCCAGGTTTCGACCTTAAATTGTTGAGGCAGTAAGTGACGCCTTAGCTTGGTAGGTACTGTTGCCGGGTTATTCATTGATAGGTAAATAGTGGTACAAAAAACAGGTTATGCGGCTCCGGTTTTTCTTGTAGTTTGGGTTTTCTTTGGCGCAGCGGTTTTAAGCGGTTTAGACATAGAGTCTTTAACTACAGGTTTGCTGTATGTTTTGGCTTTTTCCTCGGCTGCAATTTTTACTTTTGTTTTTTCAGGATCAGCATCATCAGAGGATGCCTTTTCCTTAAGGAGGTCGTTCTTTTGAAGAACATTGTACCAGTTGATGACTTTGCGGATGTCGGAAATGTATACCCGTTCTTTATCATATTCAGGAACGGCTTCTGCAAAAAAAGTTTTCAGCGCATCATCAGCCGCTTTATGATCAATGGCGGGCCCTCCTGTTAATTTATCCGAAATTTTTTTCAGGATATCTTTCAGGGGCATATCCTCTCCGGTAGTAAAAATGCTGATATCTTCCAATGCGCTTATACGCTGGGTTGAATAGGTCGGAACCCGTTTTTTCTCAACGATCGATTCAACGATCAATCCGTTTTTTGTTTGAGCAACTACTTTGTAAAGTCCGCTCATTCCTGCAATTGAAATAATTCCGCTTAAATCCATGATCAGTTTTGTTATTTATACGCAAACGTAATGATTTTTGAGCAAGCCGCAAAACCTGCGGCAAAGGGTTTAAATACCCCACCTCCAAAAAGAAAGCCAAACTTGCGGGGCATAATACCAACTAAGCCATCAAGTCCGCATTAAATTCTGTTAGACTTGATGGTTTATGCCCCCTTGAGGATGCAAGTTGGTATAATAAAATAAAGACGCCCCTGAATCAATTGGGGCGCCTTTATTAAATAGCTTTGATTTATTCTACTTTGAAACCACCAATTTCCGTACAATTTTAGTATCACCTGCAATAAGCTGGTAATAGTAAACTCCGCTGTTAAGCCTGGAGACATCTAAATTGAACTGGTGTTTGCCCGATGTAAATTCACCTGAGGCAATAGAGGCAATGTCCTGGCCTATCATATTATATAATTTAAGTTCCATGCGTCCGGATTGGGGTAGATTAACGTCAATAATTGTGTTTCCTGATGAAGGATTTGGATAAGATCGCAAAGAGTATGAATCCGATACCTGTGCAGAAGGAGCGGAAGTAAACAGATCGTATTTTATCTGGGCATTATTGGCGCTGGTTTTTATGTCGCTGAGGTTATCGCCTGCAAGCAGGGCAAAAGCCACTTCAATACTGTCACCAACAGGTAATGTGATAGGACCTGTACTTACCATACTCAATACATCATTTCCCGGAGGTTTAATTAACCCGGCATCGGTACGCATAGTTGAAAGCCCCGCGTATTTTTCGAGGTTGCTGAAGCCCGCGTTCGGGTTGATACCTGTTCCGCCATCAATGTTGTCAAACGCATAGGCGTTTACGGGGGCCGTATGGCTTAATAATTTTATGCCTGCATAGTAACCATTTGTTTTTGTATAATACGTATAGGCCATTCTGGTACCAGCATCAAATGATATCCTGTTACTATCGCCTCCAACGCCCTGTATATCCCAATCAGCCCCAATACCCGCAAATAAATTGCTTAAAGTTGACGTTCCGTTATTTTTAATGATGTATTTATACATGATATATTTTTTATCTGCCGGAGTTGACCACGCGTACGACTTGTGATGGATTGACACCCATAATGGTTTAAGCGCCGCGCTATCACTCATAAAACCTTCCGTATCAAAATCAGATAAAGCACCCGTAGTTATCCGTTTGATATTTATCATTGATTTAAAGTCTTTATCAGGAGTTCCAGCCATTCCTCTGAGCACATCAGATACGGCAGAGTCAGGCACGCCGATCAAAAAACCGCCATCGTACATAAGATTAACTCCATTGTATTTAAATCCAAGACCTTGTGTAGGAGGGCTGTTATTCCATCCCTGCATGCCTTTACTGGTTACCGATGTTGAAATATCATTTTCATATACATTCAGGTAATCAACATTCACAACAATATCAAATGTTTCAAATGATGTGTATGTGCCGTCATTGTAGGTTATCTTACATGTAATTGTAGTGTTTAATCCGGCAGTAGGTTTGATACGGATTTTGAATGG
>JAEUTS010000326.1 GCA_016787005.1 Bacteroidia bacterium | reverse complement strand
GATTCCCTGTTTGTTAAGATTGTGATTGGCAGTCAGGAGAAACACGATCATACCGTTTTTTTGACTAATGTACAGGGAAGTATCTCTGCCAACCTGACCACCCCTTCTAAATAGACCGATTTTTAGTTTTTGATGATCCTGTTATGCGAAGATTGGGCCTTTAATCTCCGCATAAGTATAGGGAGATAATAGCTTTCACTTTCATTATACCGGTACTTATTGAGTTTGCGGTTGCAAACGAAATTAGAACCGGTTATACCTGCAGCGTTGGCCAGTTTGCCTGCCTTGCCGGCAGGCAGGCTTTCTGCAAACTCATATAGCCGGGGTATAAAACCGATAAAAATTACTCTTATATTTACGGCTCATAAAATTGATACAAAACCATGAATGCAGGTATTTTCAGAGGAACAGGAGTAGCTATAGTTACTCCCTTTACAAAAGACGGAAAAATTGATTATAAGGCCTTGAGTGCAATAGTTGAACACATCATTAAGGGTAAGGTGGAGTATATTGTGGCATTGGGTACAACAGGCGAATCGGTTACATTATCGAAAGAAGAAAAGATCGATATCGTGAATTGTATTGTTGACACCGCTAAAAAGCGTGTTCCAATTGTTCTTGGCAATGGTGGTTGCAACACCGCTGAAGTTGTTAAGGCATTCGGTCATTTTGATATGAAACAGATCGCTGCTGTACTGTCCGTATCTCCGTATTATAACAAACCAAGCCAGGAAGGCATCTTCCAGCACTATAAAGTAATAGCCAAAGAATCACCTAAGCCGGTGATTCTGTATAATGTGCCCGCCCGCACTTCTTCTAACATGACGGCCGACACCACACTTCGCATTGCCAATGAAATTGAGAATGTAATTGCCATGAAGGAAGCATCGGGCAACCTGGATCAATGTATGCGCATTATTAAAAATAAACCGAAGGATTTTTTACTGATCTCAGGCGATGATGCCATAACACTCCCTATTATTGCCTGTGGCGGCGATGGCGTTATTTCGGTATTGGGTAACGCATATCCGGCCGGTTTTTCGGAAATGGTTCGCCAGGCCCTTAGCGGCAACTACAAAAAGGCGCAGGAGCTTCACTACAAACACACTGAAATCATTGAACTGATGTTTGCTGATGGAAACCCGGGCGGGGTTAAAGAATTTTTATCCGAGTTGGGTCTTTGTGAACCCAATTTGCGGCTGCCCCTTGTACGCGTAAATAAACAAGTGCAGGAAAAAATAAGAGCGCTGGCTAAGGCGTATAAGTAATTGTTTTAAGCGGCAATTCTTTCTTCATGAAGGGAGTGAGACTGATGTGTGTTTGTCATGATAATAAAAAACTGCTGGCACACGGGCGTTAGGAGTATAGTAATCAGTCTCTGAATTTAAACCCATATTTTTTAATTGTAATTTCCCATACAATGACACTCAGAAAACAACTTTCGCTTATCCTGGTGCTTTTTATCGGCATTGTCAACGCACAGGATTTTTCTATCAAACAGTTTAAACACATTGAAGGTTTTACCGACTATGTGTATAAGGGAACATTCTCACCTTATGGAAATTATTTCGCTGTTACTACAGGTGATAATACTGTTGTATTGTACAACGGTCGGTTTGAGAAGGTGTGGAGTTTCCAGGGTGAACCCTCCAGCAAATCAGGGGCTGTGGCATTTTCGCCCGATGAGAAATACATGGCTATTTCAGAATTGCGTACTTCAAGTGATGTTGTTATTCTTCGCCTGAGCGACCTGAAATTAGTGCAGGAGTTTTCAAATGTGCATACCAATTATATCAATGCACTCGCGTTCAATAACTATGGCACCAGCCTTGTTTCCTGCTGCAGTGATTCAACAATGGTACTTTGGGTGCTTAAGAATGGTTTATTCGAACAGGTGCAAAAGATAAAGGCGCATAAGGGTAGTGTAACAAATATTGCGTTTACTCCTGATGGAAAGTTTCTTGTTTCAACCGGCAGGGATAAGAGCATAAGAGTTTGGGAACAAAAAAACAATAAGCTTGTTGAAGTGTCCGACCTCAAAAGTGAAAATGAAACGACCTGTTTAACATTCGAGCCCGGTAATAAATACATGTATGGAGGCAGTGATTACTGCCTCGTTACCTGGCAAAGAAAGGATAACACCTTAACACAAATACAAAAGAAAAAACTGGAGCACAGTGGAGAGCCTGATGCTATCGCGATGAGTCCTGATGCAAACTACGTGGCCACTTCGGCATACCGCTCACCGGTTAAATTTTATAAACGCGAAGGGGAACAATTAAATGAGTTTTATACTCTTCTTACCCCCCACAAAGACATGGTATTTGGTGTTTCTTTCAGCCCCGATGGCCGTTATTTTGTTACAGCCAGCAGGGATCAGAGCTTTATTGTTTGGGAAATAACAGGAGTTGAGCCTTCTGAAAAGGTACGTGTGCAGCAATACCTCGAGGCGCCATTTTCCGAAGCGCAAAAAAGAGTGATGGCGAGCCCGGCATTTCCGGAGATTATAGCCCACCTTGATCCAAAACTTACTATGCCCCGTGAAGAGTTTGAAACCACCGCTCAGTATTTCGAACGCAGAAAAAAACTGAAGGCGCATACACTCATGGTGATCCAGCAGGAAACCGAAAAACTATACGGTGCGATCCCGAAAGGACAGGAGGTAATCGTAAAGCTTGAAGATATCGGCCGCTACAATGCCGATGAAAAAACCTATGAGGTTTATTTTATGGGCACAAGCGCTACTGTTAAGATAGAAGTTGAGAACGCCCGTGAATTGAAAACAAGTTGGAAGAACGCAACTATTATTTGTACTAAGGCGAAGGATAAAAATGGCGTTTCTTCACAATACAGCAACTTCCGTCTGGTTTCAGGCGAAAAGCAGTATTCAGTTAGTCTTCGTGAAAATCCATATGGGTCTATCGATCAGAAATACGGGAATACGAAAATCAGCATCATTTCTCCAAAGCTAACCGGGAACAGGAGTGTATCCGTGGCCCAGGAAAATATGGATCTGAAGGGGAGGGTGGATGACCAGGTAGGTATCAAGCAATTTTATGTAAATAACGATGAGAGTAAGATCGACAGCGCGGGCGGTTTTCAAAAAACACTTAAGCTGACAAACGGAGAGAATATGATCACACTCCGGGCGATAAACAGGCTCAACATGTCGGCGGAAGAAAATTTTAGTGTGATGCATCAAAGTGTAACAGCGGAAGTGAAGTCTTCCCCCGGTTCGAAGGATTCAACAAGGCGGAATTTCGCGCTTCTTTTCGCTTCAGAGAATTATACTGATTTTAGTGCTTTGGTCAACCCCATCAATGACGCGAAAACGGTTGCAGCTGAACTCAATAAATATTACGGCTATCAGACCGAACTGGTCGAAAATGCCACACAGGAACAAGTGATAAATAAAATACGCGAATATGCTACGCTTACATACGGAGAATATGATAACCTGTTCATCTTTTTCGCAGGACATGGCTTGTATGACGATGTGTTTAAGGAAGGTTATATTGTAACAAATGATTCGAAGAAAAATGATCAGTCGCGTTCAAGTTATATCTCACATTCCAACCTGCGTACCATGATCAATAATATTCCCTGCAAGCATGTCTTTCTCACAATGGATGTGTGTTTTGGGGGAACCTTTGATCCGCTTATTGCCATGTCGGGTTCACGTGCGGGTGATGAATATTCTGAGATATCGAAAGAAAAATTTATTGAGCGCAAGCTCAAGTACAAAACCCGTAAGTATATAACATCCGGGGGTAAAGAATACGTTCCTGACGGTCGCTCAGGTGAGCATTCACCCTTCGCCCGAAAATTTATCGAGGCGCTGCGTACCTATGGCGGATCGGATGGAATATTAACTCTTGCCGAAATAGTTACCTTTGTTGAAAAAGTAACACCTCAGCCCCGTGCCGGTGAATTTGGCAGCAATGAGCCCGGAAGTGATTTTTTGTTTATTGTTAAGTAAGCAACAGGGACGTATCGCTGATCTGTATGATTTTTGGAGGTCAGAAAGAGGATTGCATTAAACAGTATGTGGAAATACCTGTCGAATAAAATATTACGAAACAGAATAGCCTTTATTATCGGCCTTATTCTTGCAACAGTCTTTATGGGCTATGAAGCAGGTAAGATTGAGCTTTCGTATGATTTCGCTAAAATTCTTCCTTCCAACGATAGCACTTATATCGACTACCTCAATTTTAAACAAACTTTTGGTGAAGATGGTAATGTGATGGTTATTGGATTTAAGGATAAAGACCTTTTTAATTTAAAAAAATTCAACGACTGGTATAATTTAAGTGAAGAAATAAAGCGATTAAAAGGCATTCAGGAAGTGATGTCGGTTGCCAAATTATATAATGTTGTTCGAAATGACAGCCTCGATAAGTTCGATTTTAAACCTGTTGTTAGTAGTGTCTTAAAAACCCAACAGGAGGCTGATAGTATCAAAGCTATAATACATTCATTGCCTATATACGAGGGCTTGATTTACAATAAGAAAAGCGGCGCCACGCTTATGGCGATCACCTTCAATAAAGCAGATCTCAATAGTAAACATCGTATTGAACTGGTCGCCAGCATAAAAAAAATAGCCGACAACTTTGCTGAAAGGAATAAAATTAAAATACATTATTCCGGAATGCCTTATATACGTACCGAATTCATGGCTATTGTTTCCAGCGAAATGGTTTTATTCCTCGTATTAGCCATTCTTGTAACCGCATTTATCCTGTGGGTATTCTTTCGTTCATTTACCTCTGTCTTGTTCTCCATTGTTGTAGTCGTAATAGGTGTAATATGGTCTGTTGGTATACTTCACCTGCTCGATTATAAAATAACAATTTTAACGGGCTTGATCCCTCCGCTTATTATTGTCATCGGTATTCCGAATTGCATTTTTCTTATTAATAAATATCATATGGAGTTTTCCATTCATGGAAACAAAATAAAAGCGCTTACCCGCACCATTCAAACGATCGGGCTTTCTTTGTTTCTTGCGAACATTACAACCGCCATTGGATTTGGAGTTCTTTATTTCACAAATAGTTCTTTGCTCGTAGAGTTTGGTATTGTAGCCGCGATAAATGTAATTATCACCTATTTCATTACATTAATATTGATTCCGATCATTTTAAGTTTTCTGCCTGTGCCGGCCGCAAAATACACCAAACACCTCGAGGCAAAAAAGTTAAATTTAATTTTAGAATATATTGATTACCTCGTACACAATAAGCGAAAAATCATTTACATTCTTACAACTGGTGTTACACTCATCTCTTTTTATGGAATGACTAAAATTAATGTTATCGGATTTGTTGTGGATGACCTGCCGGAGAAGCATCCTATTTATTCCGATCTGCGGTTTTTTGAACAGAATTTCAGAGGTGTTTTGCCTTTTGAGGTTTTAATTGACACCAAAAGCGAGAACGGAGTATTTAATAATAATGCAGAAGTGCTTTATAAAATAAAATCATTGCAAAAGTTGTTTGCCGATCATGCCGAATTTTCAAAGTCCTTGTCAGTGGTCGATGCAATTAAGTTCTCTTACCAGGCATACAGAGGTGGCAATCCTAAATTTTATATTCTTCCGGGAATTACTGAGTTGCAAAAGCTTTCAGGGTATCGTGATTCAATTAAGGGGAATAAAAATAAATTTCAGAGTTTTATTGACAGTACCAAACGGCTTACACGCGTAACTGCCCAGATAGCCGATATTGGTTCTGAAAAAATGAAATTATTGGTGGCCGACCTGAAGCCTGAAGTTGATTCCATTTTTAATCCCAGGCAGTATGATGTTAAGTTAACAGGACATAGTTTAATGTTTCTGAAGGGCAATGATTACCTGTTGAAGAATTTAATTGAAAGTCTTGTTATTGAAATAGTTCTGATCATTCTTGTCGGATTGGCTCTTTTCAGATCCGTTCGTATTATCCTTTTATCAAAATTGCCTTGCCTCATACCACTCGTAATTACAGCGGGTATCATGGGTTTCTTAGGGATCAGGTTTAAGCCCTCTACCATTCTTATATTCAGCATTGCCTTTGGTATTTCATCGGATGGCACAATTTATTTTTTGACTAAATACAGGCAGGAGTTAAAGAGTCGCACTAAAAGTGTTACAGAAGCTATTTCAGCTACTATAAAGGACACCGGAATAAGTATGATATATACAGCCATCATTTTATTTTGCGGTTTTGCCATATTTATTGCATCAAGCTTTGGAGGTACTGTTGCTTTGGGCATATTGATCTCTGTTACATTGTTGGTTTCAATGGTTACAAATCTTGTCTTACTTCCATCCCTGCTGCTTTCAATAGATAAAATTGCCAGTAAAAAAGAAATGCTGGCAGAACCATTAGTGGGCCTGGAAGAAGAGGAGGATTAAATGTTTAACAATTTATTAAGGATACATAAAAAGGAGTAGAATGTTGTATATAAAAAAGGTCCGAAGTCCGAAGTCGGAAGGCTTCAATCCTCCAACCTCCAACTTCCGTATTCGGTCTTCCAACTTCCGACTTCGGTCTTCGGTCTTCTAACTTCCAACCCTTAAATACACCTAAACACATAACACCATGAACAAAATCCTGTCTTTTGTAATTATTTCTGCAGCTGCAATTATTAATTGTACAGCGCAAACCCAGCCTAAATTCCAGCACCCCGAAGGGAAGCATATAAAAGTAAACGGCGCAAAGTTATGGGTCGAAACTGTGGGCACCGGCGATCCCTTATTCCTCATTTCCGGCGGACCAGGAGGGGCGCATGTGGGCATGCATAGCTTCGACGGACTTAAAGATTCGTGTACATTGGTGTACATTGATAACTTCGGGCGTGGCAAATCCGATACGGCTAAATCAGTCACTGAATACAGTATAAGCCGTGATGTGGAAGATATAGAGGGACTGAGAGTAGCAATGAAATACGAAAAGATAAATATACTCGGACATTCCTATGGCAGCCTGGTGGCACAGGAGTATGCTTTTAAATATCCAATGAACGTTAAACACCTCATCCTTGCCAACGGTTTTTTCAGCGCGGAGATGTGGCAAAAAAATGATGATAACTCCAATCACGAAATTAAAACAAACTATCCTGAAGTATGGGAAAAACTAATGCAACTGCGCGATGCAGGCGCTCATTCCAACGACCCGGAACATATCGAGGTATATGGGAAAGTACCTTATGGTTTTCTTTACGCGTATAATCCTGAGAACTTCCGTAAAAACCGCGACCCTGAATACCCAAACCCGTTTAATACAAAGTTGTATTACCAGTTAGTAGGTCATGATGGGGATTTCATTATTGGCGGTGATATCGGAAAAATTGATTACCGCAAGCAGCTAAAGGATCTGAAAATGCCTGTGCTTATTGTCGCTGGCCGCTACGACAGGGTATCTGTTCCCGAATTTGCTGTACAATACAAAAAATATTG
>JAEUTS010000273.1 GCA_016787005.1 Bacteroidia bacterium | reverse complement strand
AAGTACAACTAACTTCGGGCGGCTTTTAAGCTGATCAAGTACTTTTTCCTGCACAACGGGTGTAAGGTTGCCCAACATCAAAAATTCACTGCCCTGGAACGACGCAGGCACAACAGGGTTAAAATCGGCCAGCACATTGAGTTCTGTAACCAATGTATCGCGCGAATTCATATCATTATGATACTTGCCCGACCAAAAAAATGTCTTTTGACCTTTCAGTATCTGTAACCCTTCGGAGTTAACCCCCTTGCTTTGCAGCATCTTTATGGTATCCTGCGGGAAATCATCCCCTACAACCGAAACAAGGTTAATCTTTTTTGTAAAGTATGAGGCCGACAACGAAATATACGTTGCAGCACCTCCAATTATCTTATCGGTTTTGCCAAAAGGGGTTTCAATGGCATCAAAAGCTACGGTTCCAACAACTAATAGGCTCATAATGAGTGGTTTTTTTAATTATTTCGTAAATATATTGTATAATTTGCTCACATGTGCTAATATTGCAGTCCTTTTTAGGGGGAGTCCCCTATTCAGCATATTTTAAACGTTCCTTTTTACAGATAATTAATATTCCCTGGTAGCTCAGCTGGTTAGAGCACATGACTGTTAATCATGGGGTCACTGGTTCGAGCCCAGTCCGGGGAGCGGTTGAAGTAGAGCGAAGCTCACTTCACCGTCCTGAAGCGAACGAGTGAAATGAGTTCTGCTTCGGGACGTGTTAGCATAAGGGGGCCGTCTGCCCCCTTTTTTTATTTACGGTAAAGTGAACGAGCAAAGCGAGTTCTACTTCACCGTTTGTTTTCTAAATTTGTCCCATGCTACCCTATTGTGTATATGTGCTTTTAAGCGAAAAAGATAAACTTCTTTACATTGGCTATACAACTAATATAGAAAGGCGATTACAAGAACATAATAACGGCAGTACAATCAGCACAGAACCAAGACGACCATTAATTCTTATTTATTGCGAATACCATCTTGAAAAAGAAGATGCTCAGAGAAGGGAAATGTATTTTAAAACAACAGCAGGAAAAAAATCGTTAAAATTAATGTTGAGACAAAGTCTTGCCAAGCTTAATTATAAAGGTCAACAGGTGGTGTAAAAAAAACTAGTCTGCTTGGGCTTTTTTATTGGATATACTCACCCCACCTCCACCCCATTCAAATCCGTAGTCAGCACCTCGCTCATGTAATTAAAAAAGGGTCGCATGCTTTTAAATGTTTTGTTTACCTGCTCTAAAAAGCCGGGCGCTAAAACTTCCTTATCAGTAAATGAATGTTTGAGGATAAATTGCTTGTAACGCAGCAGGTCAATTGCCGGATGATCTTTTGAAAAACCTTTGGGACTTGTTTGTACTTGTTCGCCCTGCAACTTATTAAAGGTTTGTTTAAAGCTTTTATCGGCAAATAATTTTCTCCAGTCTTCGTAATTGCGGGCTATGTCTTCGCGTATGCGTTTCAGGTCTTCAGGGTTGGGGCCGAAGAAACCACCGGCCACATAAGTATTTCCCGGCTGGATGTGAAAATAATATCCTCCTCTTAATTTTTTTGTAGCCCGGCGGAAACCTCCGCTAAAATTATTTTTGTAAGGAGTTTTGTCTTTTGAAAATCGCGTGTCTTTGTAGATCCTGTAGAGGCTCCTTTTCCCGGAAGGGGTTTCGATATGGTCGTGCCGGTTCATTTCAGCAAGCAGTGCATCCGCAAAGGCGATCATGCATTCATGCTCACTAATATACCTGTCTTTATGCTTAGCAAACCAGTCGCGGTTATTGTTTTTAGAGAGTTCCTTTAAAAAATAAAAGACGGACGCGGGAATAGTAGTTTGCATATTTTATGTACGGTCGTTTTTAAAAACCGGTTGGGCTTAACCCGGAAAATCAATTGTAAATGAAGCTCCTTTATTGTTCTCCAATGACAGTGAGCCGTCCAACTGCTGCGTGAGTATTGAAACCAATTGCAAACCCAGGGTAGTGGATTTATTTACATCAAACTTCTTCGAAAACCCTATCCCATTGTCCCTGATACTCAGCTTGTAGTTTCCGGCCTTACCTTTCGCCTTTGTAAACTTCAAATAAATTTCGCCATCTTCCTTTCCATCAAAGGCATACTTGTAGCTATTGGTAATTAGTTCATTGATAATAAGTCCGCAGGGAATAGCCGTGTCAATTTTTAAATGATGTGATTCAGCTTCGAGAAGTACCCGTATTGGCTTTTCATTTTTATACGAATCCTTTACTGATAAGATGAGGGCTTTCAGATAACAGGCGAAGTCTACTTCCGAAATATCCTTTGACTGGTACAGCGTTTCATGCACCAATGCCATTGATCTTATTCTTCGTGTATTATCGGAGAAAAATTTTATTGAGTTTTTATCTGAAATCCCCTCCATCTGCAGACTCAGTAGGCTTGAAATGATCTGCAGGTTATTTTTAACCCGGTGGTGCACTTCCTTGAGCAGCACTTCTTTCTCTTTAAGCGA
>JAEUTS010000180.1 GCA_016787005.1 Bacteroidia bacterium | reverse complement strand
AATTGATGTACTCAATGCAATATCAGGCGAGTTGAAGAAAAAACAGGTTGGCCTGTTAACGGAATATACCTGGAAAGGATGGAACAACACCAATGAACTTATTTTTGAACACGGAGAAAAAGATCATTATATAAAACCGGATATTGTTGTATTCGCACTCGGCGGTTCAAGCTGGAGCGTTACAGGATCAGATGGCAATTGGGCAAACTTATTTGAACAGAAAGGGATCACTATCGTTCCGTTTCAACCTTCAAACTGTGCTTATAAGATCGAATGGGATAAGAAATTTACTGATCAGGCTGAAGGCTCCTCATTAAAAAATATTGTTATTATTTGTGATGATGCTAGAAAAAAAGGAGAGTTGGTCGTTACTAAATTCGGATTGGAAGGCGGAGCTATTTACGCGTTAAGTCCGCAAATACGTAAGCAACTCAATGAAAATAAAACTGCGGTTGTATTTATAGACCTGAAGCCGGGCTTTACAACAGGCGAAATAAAAAACAAACTGAGAATTAAAGGAAACAGATCGTATACAAAACAGTTGAAGGACGAATTGAATTTAAACAACGTACAAATTGCACTGCTAAAAACTATCCTGACAAAAGAAGAGTTCGTTGATCCGTTAATTCTTGCTTATAAAATAAAACATTTACCCTTAAAAGTAACAGGCATGGCTCCGATCGATGAGGCAATTTCTACAGTCGGCGGCATTTCATTGGAGGAAGTCGACGAACAATTTCAATTAAAAAAAATTCCAAACCATTTTTGTATTGGCGAAATGCTGGATTGGGATGCACCAACCGGAGGCTATTTATTACAGGCCTGTTTTAGTATGGGCAAATACCTTGGCAAATACCTTAACTCAAATCTGCGCAAAACACGTTAATCAACATTGAAATAATGCCGACAGGCTACCTGTTTCGACTCATTAAATTGATATTATACCTGTATAATATGTAATATTACTTAATCAATTAAGCTTCTTATGTGTATCTAAATATTATTCACAATATATTGAAAATCAATATGATATATAATAAAAATTAGAAATTAACAATCCTTGTTTAAAACTAAATTGACTTAAAAAGTAAAAAACTGTAACCTTTAATTATGCACCTACGTATAAATACGCAGAAAGTGTGCTCATAAACCGAAAAACTATTATAATGAGAACAGTTATACATAAAAATCTTATAGTACTATACCTGTTTTTAGGTTCAGGTGTTTTTGCTAACAATCTGAATATCACTAACGCCAGACTTATAGGTTCTAATCAGGCCGGACAATATACAATGGTCCAATTTGATATTTCGTGGGAAAACTCATGGCGCACAAGCGCTGCGCCTAACAACTGGGATGCTGTATGGGTGTTCATAAAATTCCGTATATCGGGTGGAAACTGGCAGCATGCATGGTTA
This sequence comes from Bacteroidia bacterium, assembly GCA_016787005.1. Classification (GTDB taxonomy): domain Bacteria; phylum Bacteroidota; class Bacteroidia; order JABDFU01; family JABDFU01; genus JABDFU01. The sequence goes on along the minus strand of JAEUTS010000180.1, from coordinate 2,252 downwards.
AATAACTCCGGACATACAGCACCTGCAGGAAGTACAATAGACATTGGTTTACTTACACCCGGTTCTCCTCATAATTCTACAACAAACCCCGGATTGGGCGCCTTTATTTATCGCAGTGCTGATGGAACAGGGACTTTTTCACTAACCGGTGTACAACTGCGTTGGAACTACGGGGATAATGGCTGCGCGAGTGCCGATGTAGCAGATGTTCAGGTTTACGGTATTGAAATGGTATATATTCCCCAGGCAAGTTTCTATGTGGGTAGCGGTGGGACAGAAAGCGGTAGTTTTACTGATGGATCGTGGAGTGCTGGTAATACAATACCTTTCCAGATAACATCAGAAGATGCAATGGTTATGGACTCTGTTCCCGGAAGCTTGTTTGCAAAGAGTGCTATAAGCACAATTTATCCCGGCACTACCAGGCCGGTAACACTTCCTGCCAGCTTCCCCAAAGGCTATCGGGCATTCTACTGTATGAAACACGCCATCACTCAACAAGGCTATGCAAATTTTTTGAATACACTAACCCGTACCCAACAAGCTTCCCGGATAAGAACTGTTATTACTGATACCACGACATGGCTGCAAAGGTGTTTTGTAATGCGAAACAGTTCTACAATTGATTTCAGGCAAGGTATAAGATGTGATACGGCATTCGCACCTTACGTACCACTTACCTTTGTTTGTGATTATTCAGGAGGCGGTACTTTACAATATGTGCCCCCGCCAATTAATGCTACTGTATTGCGTGGAAATTGGATAGGTGGAGAAGCCAATGATGGTCTGGGGAATGAATGCAATTGGTTGTCGTGGCTTGATGTTTTGGCTTATATGGATTGGTCGGGTCTGCGACCAATGACTGAGTTGGAATATGAAAAGGCCTGTAGGGGTGATCAGGCACCTGTTGCTAATGAATATGTATGGGGTAGTACAACAGGGGCTACAGCACCTACCGGATTGAGTAATTCTGGCCAGATTTCGGAAACGGCAAGTAATGCCGGCGCAAATCAATCTTATAATGCTGCTGTTTGGGGTACTATGCGTGTCGGAGCTTTTGCAGGTGCGAGTACCACCCGTGAACAAGCCGGGGCTACCTACTATGGTGTATTAGATATGGGAGGCAGTACCTGGCACATGGTGGTTCCGGTCTCGAAATCATTAGCACGTGCCTTTGCCGGTGATCATGGAGATGGCTTGCTGAATTCATCAGGTCAAAATGACGTTACATCCTGGCCTGGAACCGGCGGTTACGATCCTGCGTCAACGTCGCTTCAAGGATATGGTTTCAGGGGAGGTACTTGGTACCGTGATGCTTCCTACCTCACCATTTCAAGCCGGGGAGCAGCAACAAACGGCAATGGCCGGCATTCATTACGACACGATTCTCAGGGAGGACGTGGTGTGCGTACAGCACCTTAAAGTTTAGTAAATGAAATTATTTTAAAAGATGAAAATATAGAATTCAAATGAAAAGACTTTATAAATATCTGATATTGATTTTATCTCTTCCACTAACCACAAAAGCTCAGTATTTTGGCGGGCAAGGTCGCGGGGATGCTATGGTAAGAATATCCAGTGTCTATTTGCCAATTGAGTTGCTTAATTTTAACGCTAAAGGCGAAGGCAATAAAGTACGTATCTACTGGCGCACCGCAAGTGAAACAAATAATGATTTTTTCACAATTGAGAAATCGTTGAACGGAACAGATTGGAAAATAATCGGCACGGTTAAAGGTGCCGGTAACTCAACACGAATCATTAACTATGAAAGTTTTGATTACGAACCTATAGTGGGTATTCAATACTACAGGTTAAAACAAACCGACTTTGACGGAAAGTTTAAATATTCAAAATCGGTTGCTGTAGATTTTAAAGATGTTTTCAGCTTCAGCATATATCCTAACCCTGTTCAGCCAAATAGCAGTGTTTTCATCAACCTTAATGTGAATACGGAGGATGAGCATCCCATTATTGTAGTGGTTTATGATTCGATGGGAAGAGAAGTTCTGTCTAAAGTAACGAATATTGATAAGAACAGTAGTGGTCAGCTCACAGCAATCGACCCTTCAAACACACTTTCTCCCGGAGTGTATATCATTTCGGCTACTTCGGATAATTCTATATATAAACAAAAGCTGATCATCAGGTAATTTGTGTTGTTGAGTTATATGCAATTAATGTATTATTTTTTAGTGCATGTTTAACAAAGCACAACTAAAATCTGAAAGAATTGAATACTAAAAGAAATA
>JAEUTS010000162.1 GCA_016787005.1 Bacteroidia bacterium | reverse complement strand
TGCCGCTGGAGGAACAAGCCCGTATAGTTATACCTGGCCGGATGGATATATTAACAGGTATAAGAATCAACTTTGTCCTGGCGCATATATTGTAAATATTAAGGACAAAAACGGGTGCAGTATAAATTTCAACCTTACGACGCCTTAAGGTTTTTTTTCCTTCACCACTTCCGCAAACGGCCTGTTCTGTATTTTGCTGTCAATCCAGGAAATAATATCCAGGGGGTCAAGCGCTGTTCGCTCATAAGGTGATTTTAAAGCGTTGGTTATTTTGACCCTGAGTTTTTTAAATTCATTCAACTCCTCATTTGTATTGATCTTCGCATATTTTTGAATAAAAGAAACAATCAGGAATTCTATCTTATAAACCTTTTTTTGTTTTTTGAAATACCGCTGTGCAGCCAGGTTCATGTATTCCAAATGATCGTAGTTTTTCAATTCGAAATTATTGATGAGGTTTAAAATCTTCATTGATACCATAATATCTTCTCTGAACATTTCCCTCGGCAGATTGAATAACTCGTTTATCCAATGTAAACTTTCTTTGTAGCGATTTATGCCAAAATTAGCAGAGGCCATGTTGGAATAGAAAACAAGAAAATATTCTTGTGAGATTTTATTTTTCACTTTATTAAATTCCGGGGTAAGAAGTTTGCCGGCAGTGGCAGCTTTGTCAAAATGCCCTGTATTATTATATAAAGCGATCTCATGTATATATCCAAATTCAATGACCTTTATGAACTCTTCGCTTGTTTCTTTTAATTTGAAAGCTGCCGGGATCAGCTTTAATTTTTTTATGGTATTTAGAGTCCCTGTATAATCCTTTAGATTCAACTGAATAACCAGTAAATTATTAAGTGCGTATATGTATTGGATCAGGTCTTGTTTATTTCCTCTACTAAGGCCCGTCTCTGTAATGATCAAATTCTTTATAGAGTATTCTTTTGCTTTTGTAAGATCGGAGACAAGGAGGTAATAATTTTGAAGAATATAATACATTAACCTTTTTGAGTAAAGGGTTGTCGCACTATTTTCATCCTTCATAATTGGGTGCTGTATGATCTGCTTAAATATTTTCTTTTCTTCCGCCGACCTCAGTTCCATCCCTCTCTTTTTTATATACATGTCGACTTGATAGGCAAGGTGTTTATACTCATTTTCCCTGGAAAGTATGTGGAAGATGCTTTTTTCTTCTTTCAGTATTTTTTCTATTCTACTGTTCAATTCTTTTTGCCCTAAAAAATTCTTCAATAATATTCTTCTTTCGAGTTGAATGATATTCAGTATAAGTTCAAATTTCTCGTTCGCATAAGCGATCTTTTTAGTTTTTTGAAGTTTGTAATAAGCTTCTTCCGGTAATGACTTGTTCAGTAGAATAGCAGAATGGGTTATACCTTGTGTAATTATGCTGTCGATTTGTTTTCCCTGGTAAAATAGCTCCAGGCTTTCCAGGATCTTTTGATATAAATGATATTTGGTGCTGGGAATATTTTTAATGATATCCGACAGCTCTTTGTAAATATTCTTTTTGGAATAATTATCCTGCTTTTCAATGGCATTGAAAAGCGTTATGTAATGACTAGCCTCTTTGATCAGGTGCCTGGATACATATAGCTTAAAATACCTCTTCTCTGATTTTGTAAGCGATCGGATAAGCCGGAATAGGGGATCATTATATATTTTAGACATAATATGTAAATGTATTTGTTTATCATTAAATAATACTATTAATTCTATAAAATTAATAAATAGACTTAATATAATTGATAGTAAATAGTTTTGGAGTGAGGGGGTAGAAAGGCATAACTTAGATACAAATGAGACAGTTCATCCATTATTACATTAAAAGAGGGCAAATGAAACCGGTTGCGAATGCTGTAAGCTTATTTAATGTGAGATCGCATGGGTTTGGGAACCTGTTTTTGTACGCATCATTGTTTCTTGTTTTCATCTTTACTGTTGACAACGGCAGATTGAGCGCCCAAGATGTTGCGGGAGTTTCGGAATTCAATAAGCCGGGCTCTGCAAGTAAGCCATTGAATTCAATTCGCTGTAACGGACTTAATTTTACTCAAAACAAAGGACAGATAATTGATATGGAACTAAACCTCCGACCGGATGTTTTATTTCAAGGGAGTATTGGAAGTACTGAAATATTCCTTAGGAAGACCGGTATAAGTTATATCTCAACTAATATAGCCGAGGTGTTGCGTGAGGTAGAAGAAAAAGTTGAAATGCAGGAAGAGGCGGGGAGTAAATCCTGGACTGGCACTCAGCAAATGAAGCGTGAGTTGTTGAAAGGAGAAACAATTAAGCTGCACAGGACCGATATGGATTTTTTGGATTGTAATCCGGATGCAACAGTCACTTCAAAGGGTGTAGTGGCAGGGTACACTAATTATTATTATTCACATTGTACGCAGGGTATAACAAACGTGGGCACTTACAATGAAATAGATGTAAAGGACATTTATCCCGGTATAGATGTAAAATATTATGCCGGCGCTATTCAGGAAGGCGGTCGTGAAGTGGGTTTAAAGTATGATATAGTAGTTAACCCCGGTGCTGACCCCGGGCAGATAAAATTAAAATACAGCGGACAAGATAAAATATTTATAAATGCCGGAAAACTCGTAATAGAAACCTCCTTAGGTACAATGGAAGAAAGTCTTCCGAGGGTTTACCAGGTCATAAATAATAGAGTGGTGGATGTAAAAGCAGAATACAAAATCATTCAGTTACATGAAAGCAAGGATGTAGATGGAGCGGGTAAAAGTAATATTGTAACTTTCAAACTTTCTGACTATCAAGCCGGGTATCCGTTGATTATTGATCCGTGGTGGGCAACTTACTATGGAGGTACCGGCTCGGATTATGGTTCGGCGATTGTCATAGACAATGGGGGCAATGTTTTGTTCACAGGTCACGCCAATTCTTCAAACTTTCCGGTATCAGCAGGTGCTTTTCAATTTGTTTATGGAGGTGGGGTATCTGGTAAACCTCTTCCTGCGGGCACTCCTTATCCCGGAATTTATGGGGATGCATTTGTAGTAAAGTTTGATGCTTCCGGAAACCGCCAATGGGCAACTTATTATGGTGGGACTGATGATGAGGTAGCATACGCGATAGCCGCGGACGCGAATGGCAACAGCGCGATAACCGGTTTTACATTTTCAACTAATATGCCTGTGGCCGGAGCATTCCAGCCTGCTAATGGAGGAAAAGAGGATGTGTTCGTTGCAGTATTTAACAGCGCAGGAAATTTAAAATGGGCAACTTATTACGGAGGCTCCGATGTTGAAGAGGGATTCGGGATAACTTTTGACCCGTCCGGAAATGTTGCCATAACAGGTTTTACCCAATCGCTTAATTTTCCCTTATTGGGGGCCTTTCAGCCGGGCTTTGGTGGCGGCACTGCATTCGGACAACTATCGGTTTGTCCGTTTTTTGGGGATATGTTTCTGGTAAAATTTAATAGTGTGGGTGTCCGCCAATGGGCGACTTATTATGGAGGATCTGACAATGATGGCGGCCGGGGTATTGCGACAGACGCAGCAGGTAACATTGTGGTAACAGGGGGAACTACCTCTACTAATTTTCCTGTAACTTCAGGTACAGCGCAGGGCATATTTATTGTAAAGTTCAATTCTACAGGTGGCCGTTTATGGTCTGTGTCTCTTGGATCGGGATATGGAGAGGGCACAGGTATAGCGATTGACAAAGGAAATAATATTGTAATTGTTGGCCCCGCAGGGGCATCACTTCCTGTTCAACTTGGGGCATACAAGCTAAGCGGGAGGGTATTCCTCGCAAAATTTGATGCGAATGGTACGCTGTTATGGGTTACCTATGATGGACAGGCAATTGAAGAAGCAACTGTTCCAAACCTTCTTGCAGTGGATGTTGATGAGAATGGTAATATTTATACGGTGCATGATATCGAATATACAGGAGGGGTATTACTTCCGGATGTAATTACTACCTGCGCTTTTCAAAAAAAACATAATAATACAGGAGGAAATGGTGGAGCTGCTGCGGCTTCCGCAGAAGAAGATCTATTAATTAATAAATTTAACGGGCAGGGAAAATATATTTGTTCAACTTATATAGGCGGCAAACTGCATGACGACCATGAGTTGCCAACAAAGAACATCGCGGTAAAAGGCGGGAGGATGGCTTTGACCGGGTTGACCTTTGGTGCTTTTCCTATTACCCCCGGAGCTTTTCAGCCGGTTATGAAGTCAACATACGCTTATCCTTATAATGTACATAACGCATTCGTGATCGACCTGTGTACTTTTGCCTGCGGGGACACCACTGCAACCGCCCCTTCCAGCATTGGAATTAATGCTGTTACGAACGGCTGCCAGCTGCCAAAGTTTAATGTTGCCGGAAATATTTCATCATGCGACACAAGCATTTACTCCTGGTTGTTCCCGGGTGCCATACCCTCCGTAGCAGATGGGTTGCATGTATCGGATATTAAATTTCCGGGGCCGGGTACATACACGGTGTCATTGATAGTGAATGCCTGTAAGTTGGATACAATTAAAAAAAGTGTAGTTATACC
>JAEUTS010000352.1 GCA_016787005.1 Bacteroidia bacterium | reverse complement strand
CTTTGTGAACCAGTAAATATCACCACTGATCACATCTTTGGGAATATAAACAACAAATGAATCGGAAAAATGGTGACGAACTGTTTCAAGTGGAGGAAGTATAAGCCGCTGTATTCGTTCAGCATAGTCTATGCTGTCCATTATAAGCCTGTTCTTATTATATATCAATGAATTCGTTTTATCAAGCTCGTTATTCAATCGTTTTGTTATTCGATAGCGGCCAAGCAATAAAAGTGACAATCCTATTATCAGAAGTAATCCAAATAACACAATGTTTCTTACACTTTTTTGCCTTCCGATCTCCTGCTGTTGAAGTTCATTATCTTTTGTTAGAAGCAGTATCTCTGCATCCTTTTTGGTTGTTTCATATTTGGTAAGCATTTCCGAGATGGCTTCGGCACTTTGAAAATTAAGAATAGTGTCTTTTATTTCACTATATGATTTATAATTTTCATAGGCCTCATTATACCTGCCGGCTTTTTCATATGTTTTGGCTAAACTGTGGTAGGCTTCGCTTACAAGATCATTTAACTTAGATTCCCTGGCCAAATCGACTGCCCTTTGCAGATACTGTAGTGAAACATTTATATTATTAAGCCCCCTGTGGGCGTCTCCCAGGTTTATCCATACACATACTTTATAATAAGTGTTAGGTGCCTTTGTAATTTCATCTGAAGCTTCCATTAACAGGTTGATCGCAGTTGCATAATTTCCCTTTATATTGCATGCATCAGAAGTATTTATTAAAAGATTGATGAGTCGGAGCTTATCGTCTATTTTCCTCGCAATATAGATTCCTTTATTAAAATAAAACAATGCGGAATCGACATAAGTTATTGGCTTTATTCTGTTCGTATAATACCTGATCATCAAACTGCCAAGGTTTGAATAAGCATTCGCCAGGAATCTGTGTTCGAATGAAACGGAATCCGATCCGTACATGGAAAGAAGAATATTGAGACTGGCACGATGCGACTGCTGTGAAAGGTCAAGATTATTGTTATTTGTATAAAAAATTCCGATCGAGGAGTATGATTCACTTATTCTGAGACTGTCCTTATTTTGTTCCGCGACAGACAAAGATCTCAGATAATAGTCTAAAGCAAATTCGGTTTTACCCATTGAATTATATGTATTGGCGATATTCCTCAACAGCGGATATTTGTGTTCCACATCTCCAAACTTCTCTGCAAGGTTCAGCCCCCGAAAGGAAATGGCAAGCGACGAATCGGAATTACCAAGTATAAAATAGTGATAGGCCAGAATATTAGCTGAAATTATATATTGAATCGGGTTATCATTTCGTTTTTGCAACTCAATAGAGGCAGCGGCATAATATGCAGCAGAATCATGATTAAAAGTTTCAAGATCAAAAATTTCAGCTATATCATTAAGTATTCTGATCTTTGCAGTATCATCGGCATGTGCTATAAGTAACCTCAAGCTGTCAACACGTTTAACGGTATTGTCCGCAAAAACTTTTAAGCATATTAACAATAAAAAAAATGCTATTAACCTGCTCATATTATATTGTTAATCCGATTATCATAATATCATCAACCTGTTCTTGCTCACCTTTCCATTTCAGGAATGCCTCCTCAATATTTTTCTGCTGATCTATTGCTGGCAAACTGCTATTTTTAAGAAGCAATTGTTTAAATGGTTCTACATAATACTTCCTGTTATCCGGACCACCTTTTTGATCGACAAACCCATCACTAAACAAATAAACCGAATCCGCTTTTTGTAATTGAAAAGTATGCGCAGTGAAATTAAAATCATAATATTCAGGAAGGCCGATATGTACTTTATCTGCACTTAGTTCAATGATCTTATCTCCTCTTGTTATGTATATACTGTTTTGAGCACCGGCATATCTTAATATCAACGTATCAAGATCGATCTGACACATGGCAATATCCATACCATCCTTAATGTTGTTGGTTTCTCCGGAAGCATTAGAAAATTGCCGGATACCAATACTCATCCCCTTTAATATTTCATCCGGATATACAAGTTTATTCAGCCTGATGCATTGATGTAAAAGATCATATACGAACATAGACATCATCGCACCCGGAACACCATGTCCTGTACAATCAATGGCAGCCAACCACAATCTATTATTTTTCTCCCGGAACCAATATAGGTCTCCGCTTACAACATCCTTTGGTTTATAAATAACAAAAATATCCCTGAAATATTTTTTCAGGTACTCGGGTGAAGGCAGAATTGACTGCTGAATCCGTTGTGCATAATCAATGCTGTCCATTATAAGGTTGTTTTTCCGTATCACCAAATCATTTTGAGCGTCGAGTTTTTTATTGAGTTTTCTGATCAGTCTGTAACGGCCTAAAAGCAGAAGTCCTAATAGTAATACTACCCCTATCCCTATCAATACTAAGTTTAATACAATTTTTTGTTTTGCTATTTCTTTTTCCTTGATCAACTTATTTTTTAAAAGCAGTTTTATTTCATCTCCTTTCTTTTGTGTTTCATATCTGGAATATAATTCAGCTCTGATTTTTGAATTTTCAGAATTCATTATACTATCTTTTGTTTGCCGGTACAATTTTGCATATTGCAGGGCCTCTTTTATTTTACCTGAACGTTCATACTTTCCTATTGAATCCACATAATTTTTAAGCAGTTGATTCTCCGCACTTAACTTTTGAGGTAAAGATTCCATCCTGTCAAAGCCAGATTGAGCTACAACAGGGAGATATACAATGAATACTATATAAAAACAGGATACCCGGTTCAAATTTTTCATAAGTAGGCTATGATCTCGGATGAAATTGAATGATCGCGTCTCTAAGGTACTGACGATCAAGATGCGTATAAATTTCCGTTGTTGTAATCGACTCGTGACCCAACATTTCCTGAACAGCTCTCAGATCAGCGCCCCCATCAATAAGGTGTGTGGCAAAAGAATGCCGGAATGTATGGGGGCTGATATGCTTTTTCAAACCTGTTTTATGCGCTAATTGTTTAATTATAGTAAACACCATTACTCTGGTCAGCTTCCCCCCTCTCCGGTTCAAAAATAATATATCTTCACAACTTTTCAACGGTTTTATATGACACCTGAGTTCATTCTTATAAATAGTGATCTGTTTAATTGCAACACTTCCTATCGGAACCAGGCGTTCCTTATCTCCCTTACCAATAACCTTCACGAAATTTTCGTTCAAAAATAAATTTGATATCCTGAGATTAACAAGTTCCGATACACGAAGTCCGCAACTGTATAGCGTTTCCAACATGGCTTTATTTCGCTGTCCCTGCCCGCTGCTAAGATCCACTGCATCAATAATTCCATTAATATCTTCTACTGTTAAAACATCGGGCAGCTTACGCGCCAATTTTGGGGCTTCAAGCAGCTGCGTAGGATCGGATTTAACAATATTTTCCATCAGCAAATACCTGTAAAAAGCTTTTATCCCTGAGATCATACGCGCCTGGCTTGTTGCCGTCATGCCCAACTCATTAACCCACTTAATGAACTTTTGTAACAAGGTAAGGTCAACTTTATCCGGCATTATATCCAATGACTGCAGTGTCAGAAACTGAAACAGTTTATCCACATCATGCAGATAGGCCTCAACTGAATTGGAAGAAAGTGATTTCTCCAACTTCAGGTACGATCCGAATCCGTTTATATAGGCTCTCCAATCCAATCAGATAATTTTATCCGAAGTTATAAATAATTACGGCCAGCCCCAAAGAGCTTCTTTCCTGTTCGGATGAGTTTTGTATCTTAGCAAAATATTCTGTAAAAAAATGAAGCTTATTATAATAAACGGCCCCAATCTGAATTTATTAGGAGTTCGCGAAGAATCTATTTATGGCAAGGAAACTTTTGAAAGTTATTTCAGTAAACTTAAAACAAGGTATTCAACCATTGAATTATTGTACTACCAGAGCAATGTTGAAGGCGAACTGATAAACAAACTTCATGAGGTTGGGTTTTCATTTGATGGAATACTATTAAATGCGGGTGGTTACACACACACCTCTGTGGCGCTCGCCGATGCAATTGCTGCCATACAAACTCCTGTCATTGAAGTTCATATTTCAAATATTTTTGCACGGGAAGAATTCAGGCACAAATCGCTTATTGCACCCAATTGCAAAGGAAGCATCTCCGGATTTGGGCTCGATTCATACAGGCTGGCAATAGAAAGTTTTATGCAATAAATCCGGAAGCCGGCAGTTCTCCAAAGTGTTTCTTTCCCCTGATAAAATAATCGACCACAATACTACGGTTATAAATAGCACTTGTTGTATACTGTTTTACTTCTTTTTTCAGTTGGTTTCGTTTTTGTAACGTTCTGAAAAAAGTTGAATAGAAACTCCAATGAGCTTTCAGTACAGCGACAAAATGATCTGCGTCTCCTGAAAAAAGAAATTTCAATCCGGCTATTCCATCAAGTGTCATCCGCAAAAATAGTTTTACCCAGAAAAACTGGTGGGCATGATTTTTACAAAGTAAAATAAGGTTATTGCGAAAATTCAGATACGTTTTACGCGGACTGTTTTTAGCCAACGTACCTGCGCCAACATGATAGACTGTTGATTGAGCACAATACATTACCTTAAAGCCGGTATTTTTCAGACGCCAGCACAGATCGATCTCTTCCATATGTGCAAAAAAATCTTCGTCCAATCCACCCGCTTTATGAAATGCGCTTGACCTAATAAATAAACAGGCACCTGTGGCCCAATGTACCTCCCGTGTATCATCATACTGGCCGTTATCATTTTCAAACGAATCAAATATCCTTCCTCTGCAAAACGGGTAACCATATTTATCAATATATCCTCCAGCCGCACCGGCATACTCAAATTGATTTTTATGATAGTACGAAAGCAGTTTCGGCTGGCAGGCAGCTATAGTATTGTCACTATCCATAAGCCGTATAACCGGCTCGATCCAGCCCTGCGTAACTTCAACATCGGAATTCAATAAAACATAATACTCTGCGTCAACATTCTTTAATGCGTCATTATATCCTTTGGCAAATCCGCCATTGACCACGTTTTTAATGATTCTTACATTAGGAAACCGGCTTTGCAAAAAAACTACCGAATCGTCTGTTGAGGCATTGTCGGCAACAATAACTTCGGCTGCTGAGGAGCTGTTGGTTAAAACACCCGGCAGAAATTTTTCCAAAAGGTCTCTACCATTCCAGTTTAAAATAACAACAGCGACTTTAGTCATGGCAGGCAAACTACTTTGAATTTAAATAGTTTTGATTGGAACGATTTCCATAATAATCATCAGTTGAAGGAAAATTCGGGTCACTATTTTGAGGATCACCTTTGTGAAGCATCGTTTGCCAATGGGGATTATTCAACTCACCTAACGCATCAGAGTGTAATAGTTTATAGTTACTTGAAACAAAATCCGGGTTATAAAAAACAAATATTCTGCTTGTTTGTGACTTCAATTTAAAATACTGCCACATTTCATAAGGATATGCGCCAACTTCACTGTCGCTGGTAATCCTGCTGTCCGGAGGACCATACTGCAGGTAAACACGTCCCCTGTCAGTATCATAGCCTTTAATATTAATCGCGCTAAAGTTTGTGTTCACTTTTCTTACCTCAGCATAATATTTTTTCCATTCACTTCCAGGATAGGCTTCATTTCTTGTCTTCCAGAAATTCAGAAAAAATTGTTGCAACAACTCAGGTTTACTCCGTGAAATATTTTCATCAATAAATGCTTTTTCAGCATCCGTCGCTATTGGCCGTAAACTTTTAATATTATCTATCAATGAGTCCTTGTTTGTCATTCCGGCCACAAATGAATTTAATGTATTTACAGCTGTTAAATCCTGCATATTAAGCCGGGTACTTTTGTTCCTGCGCTGAATTGCTTTCTTTTTACTGGCGAGTACCAGATTATTTTTGTCTTTTACTTCTACAACCAAAAAATAGTTCCCGGATGGAAGATTGCTGATAATAAATGAGCTTAACAAGACATTTACTGATTCAGTCTTTTGGGTAGAAAAACTTCCAAAATCATTCATCGCTGCCATTGTTTCCGCCGATTGGATATAATAATTAACAACAACTCTTTCACTTTCTCCCAACACCCGTTTAGTATTATATATTTCACAATAAAAAGCAAGCCGGTTAAAATTATCAGGATAAAAATCTGAAACATATGGCACAAGGTCATACCCGCTTTTTGTCAGAATACTTTGAGTAGTTGATTTAGTGTACGATTCAAGTAGCTCAATATCAGATACAACTATTTTATCGGTCACGTAATTAATACTTATCTTTTCAGTCCAATTATACGGAAGCGCGTTCCTGTTTTTATCTTTTATCTCTATTTCAAAATCATAGGCACCATTTGGAAGTGAGAAACGTTGTTGATCAATAAAATTTTCAAGGGACCTCGTTGTATCATCAACTTCTTTACTATGGAGGTTATATTTTCGTGCATTTTTTATAGAGTCATTTTGTTTAAAAACAAGACTCACTTCAACTATACCCTGGAATTTCCCATTCGCATTTTTTTTATAAATAATGGACTGACCAATAACAGTAAGGTAGGTTTCGATATAAGGTCCTGTTTGGGGAGCAGAAAACGTTGAATAACTAAGATATGCCTTCAAACCAGCCTGCAAAACCTGTGAAAAAGTAACCAATATTACTACAACAGTATGCTTTAAAAAACTTTTAAAACCGACTATTCCTGTTAAACACTTCATTTTTTTACTTATTTAATAGAAAAATCTTATAATTTTGTCCCCGGAGGAATGGCAGAGCGGTTTAACGCGGCAGTCTTGAAAACTGTTGTAGGTAACACTACCGGGGGTTCGAATCCCTCTTCCTCCGCTGCTTTGAAGGACAAATCTGCAAACCAGATTTGTCCTTTTTCTTTAAGGTACAACTTACAGTTTCAAACAAAACTTCTACTAAATTAAGGAATTAATTGTTCTGAATGTAAATCTTCCTGGTTACAGTATTTAATTCACCAACAAGCTTTAATAAATATACTCCATCGGAAAAACCAGATAAGTCAAAGGAATACTCACAGTCTTTGGTTTTGCAATCCAATGGGTGATCCAAAAGTTTTTGACCCGAAATATTTTCAATTACCAGATCAACTTTTTTTGCAGATGCTGTATGCAACTTTAAATAAATCATTCCCGCCGAAGGATTTGGAAATACTTCAACGAAACCTATACCAGGACCTTTTTCATTTATTCCAATCAGGCTGATATAAACGGTGTCAGAATTTACTATACACCCGGTTAAGGGATCGTTAACCTGGACCCAATAATTTGCTGTTATCCTCGCGGTATCAATATTTGAAGTTCTGCCGCTATCCAAATCCCCATCAACAAACCACTGAATAGGAAACCTGACAGAATCAGTAGATAAAATTTTTCCGGATTTATTAATATTAGGTTTCATTTTATCGGAACAGGTTATTAAATTATATAGAGAAGATGGAAAATAACAATTACTTCCATTCTGCATTGTTATAACCTGGTAATTACCTGACTGATGAGCTAAGTAAGCTTTAAATAAAGCACTGGAAATAAAATTACCGTTATACTTCCAGAAATATGCGGAAGCAGTACTTGATATCAACGTGTCTGCCTTTTGAGTAATTACAGGGGTTACAGGAGTTACAGCAGTTTGGTAGTAAATGCCCATGAGTAGAAAATTTCCGCAATCGTTCGGCATCTGAACTCCAAAGGTGGATGATATTTGACCGGAACTAAAAGCAGTTGTTTTTTCCTGGTAATCCCAGAAATTCTGAGCAAACCCTGCATAGGTGCCGTTATTAAGTTTGATAGCGTTACCAGTTTTATTTTCCATATCTGAAACTATCATAAAAGCCTTGCCTGTTGTATTTGCGGTGATATTTAAACTGGAAATGCTTTGTGTAACAGTTGTGTTTCCAGCCATTACAGCACCATCATAAATCGCTAACGTGCCAGTGAATGAAGCGGTTGAATCTTTATAAATAATAAATAAAGTAGCACCATCCGTATCTGCAGTTCCCAGGCCAATGCTGTCTGATGGAAGCCCGCTTATCATGTATTTTCCATTTCCATTAATAATACCAGTTACATCTGCCCTGAATGTGGTTTTGTCATTATCCTGGCAGGGATCATATACGGCAGCCAGCTTTAAAGCAGTAAAAGTATCAGTAACAAATAAGGGATTAGAAATTATTACCCGCCCGGATGTATCTTTTCCGGAAATATCCCACCAGAGGAAAGCCTTGTCAATTTTAGCAGAAGCAGGTAATCCGCTGATATTAATAACTGCAGGCTGATCAAGGCCTTTAAATGGTTGTGATTGTGGGTTTTTACACAATAAAACACTTTCTGAAACATAGTTTAAACCGCATGAAGTTGAGGAGAAGGAATTAACCAGATTTCCGGCACTATAAATTGGCTGAAAAACAGCAAAATTTAAGCTTTTTTGCGAAAGAGAATATTCAATTAAAAAAAACATGAAAAAACAACCCCAAAAACTTCTGAACCCCCTCATTTTATAGGCTTTTTAACAGTTTGTGATATTTTATAAAAACATAGCAATAATACTATTTTTTTTTATATTTTTGGTGCCCGTCTGATTTTTTTGGCCGGTCAGCTATTTATTATGACATTTTATCTGAAAATTAGCACTTCCCTTACAATAAAAATTTCCACCATTCTGAATGTTTAAACCATTACTAAAAATTAAGCGCTACTTTTTAGTAGGGGTGTTTTTCTTTTCCTTGTTTTCAGGAGCCGGATACCTTAACGCTCAATGTAACGATTTTACAATTAATGGCGCTTTCGCGTTTACTAATTGTGCTGTAGTTCCTTCTGCATGGCAGGCTTTCAATTTTAATATCCGGGAAAATAATGGAGGACACAATGATTGTTTCGCTTCCGGTGCAGGGAAGACAATGATAATTACCCTTCCCGTCGGCTTCGAATTCAGGACAACTGCATTAGGGGGAACTCCAACAATTACCTTTACTGCAGGAAGGGATATTACAGCGATTACATTTACTGCTGCGACTGATATGACTGCCAATACACTAACTTTTACAGTGTCACTTGGTGGTATTGCGAATCGAGACCAGATATTCTTTAACAATATCGAAATAAGAGCCATTACACAAATGGCATCAGGTAACCTCGTCCGTTCGGGCGGGACTTTTGTAATTGACGGAAGTACAGGTTGTCCGACTGCTGCACAGGAATTTGGGACACTTGATTCATACCAGCCGCAAGTCTCCAATGCCGGCCCTGACCAGACTGTATGCGCAACCACGGCAACATTAGCAGGAAATACACCTACACAGGGTTCTGGCACCTGGACAAGAATTGCAGGTACCGGAAGTATCACCACTCCTTCCTCTCCTACATCAGGGATTACAGGATTAACCTCCGGAGCATCAAGTACTTTCAGGTGGACCATTACAAATGGTACTTGTGCAGCATCCACTGATGATGTTGTGATAACTGTTTCTCCTCTGCCGACCACTTCTAATGCCGGTGCAGATATAAATGTTTGTAATGTCACTACGGCAACTCTTAACGGTAACAACCCTGCTGCCGGAGTCGGCTTATGGTCTGTTGTAAGTGGTACGGCTACTATTACAACACCTGCATTGCGCACATCGGGCGTTACAGGCTTGGTTGTTGGCACTTCAGCTACTTTGCGCTGGACCATAACGCTTGGTGCCTGTACAAGTACTGATGATGTTGTGGTTACATCGTTATCACTTCCAACTTCCAATGCAGGACCAGACCAAACTGTTTGTACTTCAACTGCAACACTTACGGGTAGTAGTCCTTCGGCAACAGGAAGCGGTACATGGACAAGAACTTCAGGTACAGGTGCAATTACAACTCCTTCCTCTCCAACTTCAGGAGTTACAGGGCTAACCTCAGGCGCATCTTCCACATTCAGATGGACAGTAACAGATGCCCCATGTGCTAACGCAACTGATGATGTAATAATTACTTATTCACCGCCTACAGCGGCAAATGCAGGAACCGATCAATCACTTTGCGGAACTACAACTACAACTTTGGCCGGTAATACACCTGTGCTTGGCACGGGTTCCTGGTCGGTGGTTTCGGGAACCGCAACTATTACAACACCATCCTCACCTACTTCAACTGTAACCGGATTGGTTGTCGGCGCTTCTGCCACATTAAGATGGACCACAACACTCGGATCCTGCACAAGTACGGATGATGTGGTAATTACATCTTTGACTCCAATAACTTATGTGTCAAGTTCTGTAAGTCAATATTCAACCGGCCCTATAAATCTTGCCTGCGCGGATGCGAGTTCTGAAATACTCCAGATAAAGGTCGTTGTCTCGGGAAGCAATTGTGTAAATGTTACTCAGTTTAACTTCAATACCACGGGTGATGCCGGATATTCGGAAAACCCTGCTACAAATATCACTTCTGCAAAAGTTTATTTTACGGATACAATTCCTTTGTATGGAGCGGGAACATATCCTCAATACGGCGTTACAACTTTATTCGGAACAACAGCTGCACCAAACGGAGCCTTCAGTGTAACCGGTAGTGCAACACTTTCCAAACCAGGCACTTATTATTTTTATTTAAATTATGTTGTTCCCGGTACAGCTACAATTGGCAATAAGCTGGACGCTTCACTTACTTCATTTGTAATCGGTGGTGTTACAAAGAGTGATATGACGACACCAAATCCAACAGGCACACGTACTATTACAAATACAACATGCTTCAGGCCTGATATGCCTAACCCGGTTGCCAATTTACAATCCATACCAATCAACTCTCTGATTATTCCTATGGACAATAACCTTCAGCTAACAACTGCGGGTACTCCACTATTTAATTTAAAAGCATACGGATTAGTAAATGCTTTATTACAAAATGATATCCCGGTTAAATGGGTTATTAAATCAGGTAAAGCCAAAGATGCTACTGACTTTACAGCCAATGCGAAAAGAGTTTATCCATCAGCCGTTGCTACGGCATTAAAAACATTTATTTCAAGTGCATTTATTGTTGATAGTACTTATGTTAATAAGGCTTATTATTCAACCGGGCTTACCGCTACCCAGGTAATTACAGCATTTGAAGCTACATTATCAGCGACAACAAAAGTAAATGTATACCAGCTAACAGACGCAAGTATTAATGTTGATGTAAGATATACACTCAGCCAACGGCTTAAGGTTGCGGTATTCAGTAACGGAACTTACCAGGCTATTCACAAGGCCTATTTGGATAACGCAGGTATTTCCAATTACGATATGATAAGTGCAGGAGTATTTACCGGCCTTACCGATTGTTATACTTTTTGTTCGGAAGGCCATTGGGATAACCACTACAATGATCCCACTGATTGGTCAGATACCTTAGTTACTAAAAAAGTAAAAGATTTTGTAAACAGCGGCGGAAATTTTCTTGCTCAATGTGCTGGTGTAACCCAGTACGAAGAGTTGCATCACTTTATGACTGATAATGGAATGACATATAGTGGTTCCACCATCACAAATAAATACTCGAATGCACAAATGCCCCAGATACAGATACATGGTTCGCTTAATAATGAAAGCGGACTTGTTTCTAAATTCAAAAAAAATGGTGGTAATTATGCAAACGGCTACTACTCGGAAGTAGATGACAATATTGTTACAGACCTTGTTGTTGCTACTGTACACAGGGCACATCCTGATTCTACCGGTGGTAATGTAACCTATGTTGGCGGACATGATTATAATAATGGCGCAGGAAGTAATGCCCTTATTAACGGTGCCAGGGTTTATCTGAATGCGGCACTGGTACCTTGCCGCAGGCCAACAGCCTTTACAATTGATCCAGGAACAAACAAAAGTATTTGTTCAGGATCAAGTACTACACTTGGAGGTTCTCCAACGGGGCCCGCAACTGCTACATATGCATGGTCCCCAACAACGGGTTTAAGTGATCCCGCTTCTGCTAATCCTGTTGCTTCACCAACCGTAACAACAACATATACTTTAAATGCTTTCAGGGGCGCCTGCCTTGCAGGACCTGTAACAGCAACGGTTACTGTATATGTAACAACCAGTGCAGATGCAGGTCCTGATCAAACTGTTTGTGCAAGTAGCCCAACCGTTACACTTGCGGGAGCTGCAACAGGAACGTATTCATGGACCGGAGGAACAGGATCATTTGTCCCGGACAGAAATACACTTACAGCAACTTATACTCCATCCGCTGCAGAACTTTTAGCAGGAACAGTAACCCTTACGCTTAACTCAACCAATACAGCTTGTCCTACAGTTACCGATCAGGTGGCAATAACTATCAAAGC
>JAEUTS010000139.1 GCA_016787005.1 Bacteroidia bacterium | reverse complement strand
AAAATAAACGAAGCGGGCTTCCGTATTATTGCAATGAAATATACTAAACTCAGCCCTGAATCGGCCGGTCAATTCTACGCCATCCACAAAGAGCGTCCCTTCTACGGCGAACTTGTCGAATATATGTCATCAGGTTCCATAGTAGCGGTCATATTGGAAAAAGATAATGCCGTTGCTGATTTCAGAACACTGATCGGCGCAACAGACCCCACTAAAGCAGCACCCGGAACAATACGCGCTCTTTTTGCCAAATCGATCGCGGCAAACGCCGTACATGGTTCAGATAGCGATGATAACGCCGAAATTGAAGGCGATTTCTTTTTCTCCATGCTGGAAAGATTCTGATTCGTGTCCCCTTTTTTTATTCAAAGCCTCCTCATTCGGAGGCTTTGTGGTATTTCTATATTTTATGTATTTTTATAGAACAAAATATTATCATTTTACAATGACTGCCATTCAATTAAAAACAAACCTGCATAGTTTCATTGACAATATCAATGATAAAACTGCATTACAAAAAATTTACAGTTTTTTAAAAAAGACTGCCGCATCCACAAAAGATGACTATTGGGATGAACTTTCTGAGGCCGAAAAAAGTGCTATTGAAGAAGGTTTAACCCAACTGGATATGGGCAAGAGCCTTTCTTTTGAAACAGTTATAAAAAAAGCAAAGAAAAGGTACAGCAACCGCCTTTTATGATCAAGCCAAAATCAATTCTATTTTCTGAAAGGGCTGAAAATGATTACAATCTGATCCTTGATTATTTATTTGAAAACTGGTCGAAAAGAGAAGTCGAAAAGTTTGAAAAAGCCATTAAAGCGGCTATCAAAATTATCAGCACTCACCCCTTGGCTTTCCCTGCATCACGAAAAAAAACGAGAAGGTTTGTTTTAGATGACCATACCGTCATTCATTATAGAGTCAAAAAGAATTTCATTGAAGTTGCCACCCTTTGGCCTGGTAAGCGAAATCCCAAAAGACTAAAACTCTAACACTATTTATCTGAAAAAGAAGCTGCATGAAGCTACATGTAATTAACACCGGCCTTTTTAAGCTAGACGGCGGCGCCATGTTTGGTGTTGTACCAAAATCAATCTGGAGTAATACCAATATTCCGGATTCTAAAAATATGTGTACATGGGCTATGCGCTGCCTGCTGATCGAAGATGGTAAGCGGCTTATACTTATTGATACAGGCATCGGGAATAAACAATCTGAAAAGTTTTTCGGCTTTTACGACCTTCATGGAGATGATACATTGGACAGATCATTGCAATCGAAAGGCTTTTCGCGTGATGATATCACCGATGTTTTTTTAACTCATCTTCATTTCGACCATTGCGGCGGCAGTATACAGTGGAACAACACTAAAACAGGTTATGAACCCGCTTTTAAAAACGCTGTTTACTGGAGCAATTTACAGCATTGGGAATGGGCCGTTAAACCCAATGCCCGTGAAAAAGCCAGTTTCCTGAAAGAAAATATATTACCAATACAGGAAAGCGGACAACTAAAATTCGTCAGTTCTAAAAGTGATGCTAAACAAAATGTGAGTGAACTGGGGAACTATTTTGATATCCTCGTCACCCGCGGTCATACGGATGCGATGATGATACCGCATATTAATTACAAAGGAAGAACAGTGGTTTTTATGGCCGACCTGCTTCCATCGGCCGGACATATTCCCCTCCCATATATCATGGCATATGACACCCGCCCTTTGCTGACTTTACAGGAAAAAGAATTATTCATGAACGAAGCCGCGCAAAAAGACTATGTTCTGTTTTTTGAACATGATCCGATCAATGAATGCTGCACCATACAACAAACCGAACGGGGTGTTCGTCTCAAACAAGCACACAACTTTAATGAATTGCTCGGATAGTAAATAAATTCTTTAGCATTTTTACACCTACCGTACTTGTTTTTCTATAACCCCTATTCTTGATTGTTGGTCGTATATAACTTATATTATTAATATAATATATTGATATTTAGTTAATTATACTTATTTATCGAAATAAAAAATTTAAGTAAAATATTTTGTAAACTTAAGAAAACACCCTCTGTACTTAAGAGTGGTCGTATATAAAAAACTATCCAAAAAATCATATAAATCCGAAGCACCTATTTATCATAACACGGAATAAATATACCCTGATTTGCTTCTTGCACAAACCAACCCAATGCCTCCGTTTTATCCCTTATCTTAGCAAATAAGCAATGGACCATCTCCATCAAATACTAAAGCAATATTGGGGATTTACGGAATTCAGACCTCTGCAGTTAGATATTATTCATTCCGTAATGCACCATAACGATGCACTGGCATTAATGCCGACCGGTGGCGGCAAATCATTGTGTTTCCAGGTTCCCGCATTGGCGCAAAAAGGTATTTGTATTGTGGTATCACCTCTGATCGCGTTGATGAATGACCAGGTTGAAAAACTATCGCAGAAGGGTATTAAAGCCATCGCCATTACTTCAGCAATGAGCAAACGGGAAGTGGATATCGCTCTCGACAATTGTGTGTATGGCGATATTAAATTCCTTTACCTTTCTCCCGAACGCTTGAACAGCGATATTGCCCAGGCCCGCATAAAAAAAATGGAGGTCAACCTTATTGCTATAGATGAAGCACATTGTATCTCGCAATGGGGCTATGACTTCAGACCAAGCTACCTCAAAGTGGCTGAATTAAGAATACTAAAGCCGGATGCCCCGGTGCTTGCGCTCACAGCCACGGCAACTACCGAAGTAATAAAGGATATCCAGCAAAAACTGGAATTTAAAAAGCCAAACGTGCTGCAAAAAAGTTTTGCGCGAAGTAATCTTGCATACGTAGTGCTGCACGAAGAAGATAAAAACAGCAGGCTGATCAAAATATGTAATAATGTAAAAGGAAGCACAATTATTTACGCCCGTAGCCGGAAAAAAACACAGGAGATCGCTGAATTGCTGAACAGGAATAATATCCTGGCCGATTTTTACCACGCTGGCCTTGCTACCCCGCTTCGCAGCAAAAAACAAAGCGACTGGATAAACAGCGACCATAGGGTGATCGTGTGCACAAATGCTTTTGGAATGGGTATCGACAAGCCCGATGTCCGCCTGGTGATACATTACGATCTACCCGATTGCATAGAATCTTACTTCCAGGAAGCAGGCCGGGCGGGCCGTGATGAACATAAAGCTTATGCCATACTGCTCTATAACGATGCGGATATCATTGAACTTGAACGAAGGGTCATCAGTGGATTTCCTGACATTAAAGAAATCCGACAGATCTACCAGGCAATTGCGAACTATTATCAACTGGCCACCGGCAGCGGAGAAGGACAAACATTCGATTTTGATATAGCGCAACTATGCAACCGGTATAACCTGAATGCTGTTACTGTATACAACGCGTTGAAGTTATTAGAAAAGGAAGGCTACCTCACAACCACCGAATCCCTGTATCAACCATCACGGCTGCATTTTACAGTCCATAAAGATGAACTGTACAAATTCCAGGTAGCGAATAAAGGTTATGACAGTTTTATTAAACTACTGCTGCGTTCCTATACCGGTCTCTTCGAAAATTATGTAAAATTCAACGAGAACGATCTTGTAATTAAAAGCGGACTGGGTTACGAACAGGTTGTACAATTTCTTAATTACCTCGGCAAGGTCGGGTTATTATCCTACTTGCCTCAAACCGAAATGCCTCAACTCACTTTCAATTTACCCCGGGTAGACAGTAACTCCATCAACATCTCAAAAGAGCATTTAAAGATACGCAAGGAAAAAGCCCTGGAAAGGATGCGGGCCATTGCGGGTTATGCAACCAACCCCGACAAATGCCGCAGTCAATTGCTACTGGCCTACTTTGGTGAAACAAACACCGACCGTTGCGGAATATGTGACTATTGCCTGGAGAGAAACAAAAGCGAAGTAAACAGCCAGGAGTTTGATGATGTGTCGGGCGAAATAAAAAGCTTACTGTTCTCCAATCATTTGTCACTAAAAGAATTGGTGACAGCCGTTACCGGTGCAAAAGAGAACAAAACACTAAAAGTGATACAATGGCTGCTGGACAATGGCAGGTTGTATTATGATAAGAATAACAGGTTACAATGGAAGGATTAGGAGTTTGGGATTAAAGATTTAGGATTTTGGAATGAGGATTTAGGAATTAGAAATTGGGATTTAGAATAGATGAGTAAGCTGAAAAAGGACTTTTATCTCCGGGATGATGTGATACAAATCAGCAAAGATTTACTTGGAAAATATATTTTTACAAAGTTTAATGGTAAAACAACAGCCGGTATCATCACTGAAACAGAAGCATACGCAGGCATTATAGACAAAGCCTCACACGCATGGAATGGTCGCAGAACCAACAGGACAGAAATAATGTATGGCGAAGCTGGTGTGGCTTATGTTTATTTGTGTTATGGTATCCATCACCTCTTCAATATTGTCACTAATAAAAAAGAGGTTCCTCATGCTGTTTTAATACGGGCCATAACACCTGTTGAAGGCATTCCTTACATTTTAAAAAGACGAAACAAAACAAAAACTGATAAATCAACTGCAGGTGGACCTGGCACTGTATCACAGGCTTTAGGCATACTGACAAAACATTCCGGAACAGATTTGACAGGAAATAAAATCTGGATTGAAGATAAAGGAATCAAAGTAAAAGAAAAGGAAATTATAGTTGGACCACGAATAGGTGTAGACTATGCCGGGGAAGATGCCGGATTATTGTATAGGTTTATCTATTCACCGTAAATAGTTGATCTTTTAATTCAACACAAAATTTAACTATTTTCAATTTTAAGATTTTTTCTCTTCAGAATTTCAGGGAAAGGCTTATTCTCAATTTTACTGTCAAGCCATGAAATAAAATCAAAATAGTTCAGGATCTTTGCCTCGGCTTTATTTTTTGAAAGCATTAACAACTCGGTTCTAACTCGCTTCGTTATTGCAATGAACTCATTCATGCTGGTAATTGTGGTTATTTGCCTGATATATTTCAACATTAATTGGTCAAACTTAAAACTGAATTCCTGCTTCATAATATATTGTTGAGTGGAACGCAGAAGGGACTCAATAATATCATATTGTCTTAACTCATAATAAGTTATCAGCCGGAGTATCAATGTAACTGCACCAAAATACCGATCCGGAATAAACTTACCAGAATTCCCGATGATCTCATTAAACCAGGAAATCGCTTTCAGGTAATACCCAAGGCCAAAATTCATAAGAGCCAGGTTAAAATATAAAACAGATATTGTATACGGATCAAAACTTCTCGTCACATGCATTACACTTTTCTGAATACTATTTAAATATCTTTCACCCATCTTAAATTCACCTGACTGAATATAAATGTCTAAAATGTTCAACTCCACCAAAATTTTTCTATGTTCAGCTATATCCAGCCCGTTGATTTCATTGTACACCAATTCTGCTAATTTATACTTACCGACCATCGCAGATGCATTCAAGAGGCGGTTCAGGCTGGAACCATATTTATCTCTCCATAACTGGAAGTTTAGCATAGATGGATTTTGTTTAACCAACTTTAAGATTTTCATTCCATTTATATAACTTTCATAATGTTTACCGGTAACTGTATAATACATCAAAAGATGGTCCAGGTAAGAGTATTTTATATAACAAGAATTCAAATTTAAATGCAGCTTATTTAATTCCTCCAACCCTTGCTTCCTTAAATAACTAACTTGATTTAATGTAAGGCGATTTCCTGCAATACGCGTAAAGTCAACTATGCGTTGTGTTAAATGTATCAGTTTGGAATGCTGAACAATTTTATCAGATAAATCCTCTATTTCTTTCATTACCCTTTTTGAAATCTGCGGCCGGACAACAAAGCTGGTACCGGCCTTCAATATTTCGAGTTTCAGTTCGAATAATTCATATTCGTCTGCCATCCGACCGGCCTTTAAAAGAAGGTCGCTATGCTCATCTGCTAATCTCTTGTTAGAAAGTATTTCTGCCTGGTGCAACATTGTCAGAATCCGTGCATAAGGCGATTTTCTTAAATGAAATTGATGTAAAGCATCCAGTATTAATAAATAAAGGGCATGTTTATTTTTTGCAAATTGAGAAATAAACTTCTTATCACTACTTCTTTTAATATCTTTTTTAAGACTGTCATCATCAGCTACTGCTGGGCTTTTACTTATTGCCTTGTACAGTTTAAGTAAATTATTGTCCTTTTTATGTTTTGATAAGTAAATAACAACATATCTTTTCTCATTTATTGTTAAAGATTTTATCAATCTAAACAACCTGTATTTCTTATTCTGATTAGTCATAATTATACAAATAGTTACTTTGCAAATAACTAAAATAGTATATATTAACTACATTTTAAGTAAATATTCAAAAATTTCATATAATCGGATTAGTTATAATTATTGAATATTTAGTTTGTCATCCAGTAATGATTGCCATACTTTTATAACATCCTTTCAGTATGCAAAACGATATTAGACTAAAATATTCGGGTTACTTATTCGGAATAAATCATATGCACTCATTTTTGTTTACTCTTTTCTCAATTGTTCTGACGGCAACTTTAAACGCTGATGGAAATAAGGAACAATATAGTCAATGGATGCAAATCCAACCTGTCAAGTTCCTCGAAAACAAAGGACAAATGGCTGATATGAATGGCAAACCCGTACCCTTCGTTTTATTTAAAGCTCAGGCCCGTGGTTTGGACATGTATGTTACCGAAAAAGGGTTGACTTATATTTTCATTAAGAATACAGAAGATTTCAAAAAAGATGAAATGGAAAGGGAGATAAAGGCTATACCCATTGTGGAAAAAAGTGAAAATGTAACAATAGAATGGAATCGGATTGATATGACCCTTAAGGACGCATCAATCAAAAAAGAAAATATTATAAAAGATGGAGTGTCAGGCTGGACGAAGAATTACTACATCAGCAATTGTCCTGATGGTATACTTGATGTGCATGAATACGCAAAGATTACAATAAAAAACATTTACCCCAATATCGATTGGGTTTTATATAATTCCGATAATGAAGGATTCAAATATGATTTTGTTGTTCATGCTGGTGCTGACCCTGATCAGATTAAGCTTATTTACAATAGCGACAAACCACTAAAACTAAAAAAGGATGGCAGTATAGAAATTAAAACTCCATTGGGAGTTGTAACTGAAAAGGCTCCCTTTACATATTTTCAGAACAGCAAACAGGAAGTTCAGTCCCGTTTCATTAGCAAAAAACTTGATGAACACCAGGTGGAGATAACATTTCAACTACAAGATTATTTTCCGTCGAAGAATGCAAACAGTGAAAAAACCACTGACCTTATTATTGATCCACAATTAGTATGGGCTACTTTTTATGGGGGAAATGGTTTAGATGGTCCGGTTAGCATGGATTGCGACCCATCCGGAAATGTACTAATTGTTTTATATGATGCTTCCACTAACCTTCCTGGAGTTGATCCCGGCGGAGGCGCTTATTTTCAGGGCACATCAATCGGAGGATATGATATTTTGATCTTAAAATTCAACAACTCAGGTGTACTTATCTGGGCAACCTACTATGGAGGAACTTCTGCCGAATATCCAAAGTCCATTTGTACCGACCTTTTTGGAAATGTATTTGTAACGGGCTACATTCAAAATGCAGGTTACAATGTTTTTGACCCTGGAAGCGGAGCTTATTTTCAAAATACGATTGGCGGCCTGGATGATATCTTTATTTTAAAATTTGATAATGCCGGAACCCGGAAATGGGCTACTTATTATGGCGGAAGTGGGTACGATATTGGAAACTCTATTTGTACTGACATCTCCGGAAATATTTTTATCACCGGATATACATCCTCTCTTAACTTTCCGGTTTTTAATGCGCCCGGACCAACGGATTATTATCAGGGAACTCTTACGGGTGGGGCATTTGACTATGATGTGATTATATTAAAATTTAGTAATACAGGTGTTCGTATGAACGCAACTTATTATGGCGGGGTAAGTGCAGAATATGGAAATGCCATTTGTTCTGACACAGGTGGAAATATATTTATAACCGGATACACAAATGACGCCGGGTTTCCTAAATTAGATCCGGGAGGTGGAACCTATTTTCAACCGGCGCTTGTAATTGTTGATGCATTTATTTTAAAGTTCGATAATACTCTTGTTCGAAAATGGGCAACTTTATATGGAGGAGGTTCTTCCGATATAGGATATTCTATAGCTACTGACCAATCAGGAAATGTATTTGTTAATGGAAAAACGTTCTCCGTCAATCTTCCTCTTTTGAACCCATCAGGCGGAACATATTTTCAAGGTACGAATTCGGGTGGTAGTGACGCATTCATTTTAAAATTCGACAATGCAGGCATCCTCCGATGGGCCACTTATTATGGAGGAACAGGAAATGAACATTCTTATAATGTTACTTATGATGGCATTGCCATTGATCTATGTGGCAATATATATGTTAGTTTCGATACCCAATCGACAAATGTGCCTACTCAAGATCAACCTTGCGGAAAAGCTTTTTATAAAAGTAATCTAGGAGGAGCACGCGACATATTTATTATTAAATTCAACAATAGCGGTGTTCGTTTATGGGCTACATATTTTGGTGGAGATGGCGACGATTTTCGCCAGCCACTTGCGGTAGACAAACAGAATAACATGTTTGTTGCAGGTGAATGGACAAATGAAACAGGAGCTTTGATAACCAGCTCTTCTTATCCACTAACTGACCCTGGTGGCGGGGCATACTTTGATGCAACATTTAATGGTCTTTCCTCCTTCGAAGATGATGGTTTTGTTGCGAAATTTGAACATCCCGCTTTATCACTTGCTCCTACTGTTACTGATGCTGGTTGCGGATGCAATGGATCAGTTTCCATAACTGCTTCAGGAGGTTGTTCTCCATATAATTACTCCTGGTATAATAGTGGTTGGACACAAATTGGAAATACGCCGACAATTGGCTCCTTGTGTGCAGGCGATTATCACGTGATAGTGAACGATACTGTTAATTGTGCTAAAGACAGCTCTTTGGTTAATATTACCGCCGGCATTGGTTTGACTTTAAGCAGCATTCATAATAATGTACTTTGCAATGGTGAAAACAATGGAAGTGCAAGTATAACCATCAGCAATGGCAGTAGTCCTTATACATATAATTGGAGTAATGCACAAACCACACAAGTAGCTACAGGCCTTACTGCCGGAAACTATACAGTAACAACTACAGATGCAGGCAATTGTTCCGCTACCGCCGTCGTCTCAATACTATCACCGCCACCTTTAATCGGGCAATTTGATAAAGGTACTGCCAACTGCACTGGTTGCGGTTGTAAAGAATGGATTCTGATAAATGTGACCGGCGGCACAAGCCCATACAGTTACTCCTGGCCCGATGGATATGTAAACAGATATAAAAATCAACTGTGCCCGGGCGCTTACTCCATAAACATTAAAGATAAAAACGGGTGTAGTATAAACGTAAGTTTATCTGCACCCTGATGGCTGCAACGTTAATGTCAATTTGAATTCGCCTTGATATAATATGGTGACATCGCTTAAAACGATGTCATCTTTTATCATGCAATTGTTCTGCTTACAAAATTAAACCGCAAAAACAATAATAAAGCCGCCGCGAACAAACCCGATGATAATCCCCACCAGATACCATGTATACCCATATTCAATTTAAAGGCCAGTAAATAGCTTAGGGGCAAGCCAATTGCCCAATAAGCGATAAGCGTTATCACAGTGGGCCATACAGTATCCTTTAATCCACGCAAAGCGCCGAGTGCGACTACCTGCATACCATCCCACAACTGAAAAAGCGCGGCAATCACAAGCAGCGAAGATGCAATACTAATCACTTCACTTTCCTTGCTGAAGAATTGAGGCAGCACATTTCTCAATACAATAAAAGTTATAGCACTGAGGAACATGAAACACAGCACCATTACGAACGCTGAAAATCCTGCTACACGCATACCATCCCTGTCCTTTAACCCCAGGTAATTCCCAACACGGACCGCCACAGCCGCACTGAGGCCACTCGCTATCATATACGTAATTGCCGCAAGACTAAGTGCGATAAGATGCGCCGCCTGCTGCTTTGCGCCTATCCAACCAATCATAAGTACTGCAAAACTGAAAGCCCCGATCTCAAACACCCATTGTAGTCCGGATGGTACGCCAATAGACAATATCTTTTTTGATATCTCCCACGAAGACTTTACTTCATTGAACTTTTGCCAGTATGGTTTGAAGTCATGATTAAAATAAACAAACAAAAACATAGCCGCAGCCATTATACA
>JAEUTS010000108.1 GCA_016787005.1 Bacteroidia bacterium | reverse complement strand
CAAACCACTGATAATAAAATTCCGGTTTCGATCGCATTGTATGAAAATGCCGCTTTTACACCTGTGGATAAAGCTGCCTTATACTCCGGCACGATCAATATTACAGAAAAAACAGCGCATCGCTTTTCATATGTGAGTCAGTTTATCATAGCCCGTAAGTTCAGCCGCCTTTTTTCATTTGAATTATTGCCAACTTACCAGCATCGCAACTATGTTAAAGCCCTTATTAATACGG
Organism: Bacteroidia bacterium; assembly: GCA_016787005.1. Classification (GTDB taxonomy): domain Bacteria; phylum Bacteroidota; class Bacteroidia; order JABDFU01; family JABDFU01; genus JABDFU01. The sequence goes on along the minus strand of JAEUTS010000108.1, from coordinate 10,892 downwards.
ATAACGGCAAAGAGGAAAGTAATGATCTTTTCGCTCTGGGTGCTGCTGCACGCCTCAAGATAACAAAGCGCATGGCGCTATTGGTTGACTAGTATCATATTTTTTCTGACTATCGTACAAATAATCCTCAGACGGCTTACTACGACCCGTTGGCAATTGGCGTTGAAATTGAAACCGGCGGGCACGTGTTTCACCTCAATTTCACCAATGCCCTTGGTATAATCGAAAACGATTACATTCCCAACACAACCGACAGCTGGGGCAAGGGTGGTTATAAATTCGGGTTCAATATTTCGAGGGTGTTTAATTTCTAGTCCTTAAATCCCAATGTTATTAAGTTAAGCCCGAAGGGCTTGTTATTAGGCCACATTACTCTTAACTTAATGACATTGCCCTCAATCCCAATGTCATTAGTTAATAAAAAGAATACTGAATGTCGAACAGAGAACATCGAATAATGAAGTGAATCACCCACCTCAACATTCATCATTCCTTGTTCGATATTCGATATTGTTTACAAATCACCTTAACATAACAACATTACCCTAAAATCCCAAAATGGAGACTTCCGGTTTCCTGACCCATTTCCTGATTAAGAAAGCTACTATAGATAAGTTGTTTTCCCTTAACTTTACAGCTGCATGCTGTATAGAATTTCCTTTCTTCCCCAACAAGTCGATTCACTAAGAACCCAGCCATTTGTTATAAATGAAGAAGCGAAACCTGCTCAGGAAAAAGAAACTAATGCCACAGCGACCCGCGACACCACTTCAGGCAAAAAACATAAAAAAGAAAAAAAGAAAAAAGAAAAAAGAGAAAAAACGGAAAGTGTATTAAAGCATGGGGACAGCCAACCTCCAAGCCAACAACCCACAACCAACAACCTGTCTATGGAACAGGTCATTCAACAACCGCCATCACCCACTCCCGGTTTTAAAGCTGATTCTTTAACATCAACCACACAATTCAACAATGGATCATTTTTTACAGGCCACAAGCTAAAACCGGGCCAGGAAAACGATAAGGTACATCTTCAAAACCGTGAGTACTGGGTACCTTCTGTCATACTATTCTCTTTGTTAATTATTGTATGGGCGAAAAACTCTCATAGCAACAGATTTTCACGCATAGGAAAAGCCTTTTTTAACATAAGGGAATTTTACCAGGTGGTCCGCGAAGAATATGCAATGATCAACAGCTTATCGGTTGCAATGATTACGTTATTTATTCTTACACTTTCAGTATTTATCTACCAGGTCAATGCCTGGTATTCTCTCTTTCCATTAACACCAAGTGCCTTTATTTTCTTTATAAAAATAGTAACAGCCGTTGTACTGTTTTTCCTGCTTAAATTGATAACCGTTCGGCTACTTGGGATCATGTTCTTTGGGAAATCGGAACAGGTATCCGATTTTGTATATAATATCTTTTTAATGAACAATGCCAGCGGCATTGCATTAATCCCGATAGTGATTTTCATGGCCTATTTCAATGCCATTCCCAAGCCAACATTAATCGCTATCAGCTCTATTATATTGATTTTCATATATTTATATAGAATTTTGCGAACATTTAGCATTAGCAGCGGAGAAGGAAAGATTTCTAAATTGTATTTTTTTGCGTACCTTTGCACACTTGAGTTTTTGCCCTTTGTTGTGATTTTTAAAATGATTTTGAATAGATTATGAAGGCAGGGCGGGCTTTGTAACTAAAATCTAAACGGATGAAAGTTAAAAGTATTCTGGTATCCCAACCTAAGCCCGAAACGGAAAAATCGCCCTATTTCGATCTGGCCCAAAAATATAATATCAAAGTCGATTTTCGTCCCTTTATACACATTGAAGGTATTGAAGCAAAAGACTTTCGGAAGGACCGCATAAGTATTCTCGATCATACTGCAGTTATTTTAACAAGTCGAAGTGCAGCCGACCATTATTTCCGCATTTGTCAGGAAATGCGCATCAGTGTACCCGAAAGCATGAAGTATTTTTGCATCTCCGAGTCAACAGCATATTACCTGCAAAAATATGTGCAGTACAGGAAACGTAAAATTTTTAACGGCAAACAAACTTTTCACGATCTGGCAGAGGTAATAAAAAAACATCGCGAAGAAAATTATTTATTGCCCTGCTCAGACATTCATAAGGACGAAATATCAGATTTTTTAGATGCTCAGAATATCAGGTATACAAAAGCTGTCATGTTCAAAACGGTTTCAAGCAACCTGCAGGATCTGAAAAATGTAAACTATGATGTATTGGTTTTTTTCAGCCCTTCCGGGATCAAATCTTTGTTTAAAAATTTTCCGGGATTCAAACAAAATCAAACAAGGATTGCCGCATTCGGTCCGGCCACTGCAAGGGCTGTCGAAGACGCGCACTTAAAACTCAACATTTACGCCCCTACACCCGAAGCGCCATCTATGACCATGGCGCTTGAGAACTACATTAAAAATCCCGACAAGGCCGTTGCAGTTCCGCCGGCACAAGTCGTACATGAATCGCCGACTGCTGGTAAAAAGGCGAAAAAGTCCGCTACTGTTGAGAAGCCTGCCAAAATCAATAAAATAAAAAAAACTGTTCAACAAAAGAAGATTGCAAAACCTGTAAAACCAAAAAAGGCAGCAAAAAAAGTGAACCCGAAGAAAACAAAGACCTCTAAGAAGTTTGCAAAGCCTGCAAAATCCAAAAAAGTTGCAAAATCTTCGGAATCAAAAAAAACAAAGAAAAGGAAATAATATCTCACCTCCCTTTCCGTAAGAGTTTTCATCAACATAAACCGCTTATAAACTTTCCGCTCCATTCGTAACATTTCAGCTTTACCTCTGATGAATTATTATTAACTTTATTATGTAATTGAACGCCTCTTCAAGTGGTGTTCAGGGGATTCAGCCAGTGCAAATCGCACCGGGATTATTATGAAAACGAAATGAATACAAATGCTTTGTTTGAATATTATTTACCAGTGCGTTTTTCAGGGCTTTAGCAACAGCATTAATGACATATACCTTTAAGAAGGCTGAAAGGCTTGGCAGCAAAGCGTTAATAGAAAAACTTTTTAAAAGCGGACGTTCTTTTACTACAGATCCATTTCGTGTTATATGGCTCGAATGTTCTTTAAATACAGGCTATCCTGCACAGATCGCTTTTGCTGTCCCAAAAAAAAATTTCAAGCGTGCTGTCGACCGGAATAAGTTAAAACGACGGGCGAGGGAAGCGTATAGAAAGAATAAGAACAGGTTATATGACCATTTGAAAGCTAAAAACGTGTCGATAATACTAATGCTGGTTTACATTGCAAAAGAACCTGTTGACCAGAGGGTCATTGATACTAAAATAAACACGGTTATTGATCGTTTGATCAAGGAGGGATGAAAAAATGATTCTGGTTAATAAATTTTTGAGCATGGTTTTTGTTGGCATGATAAGGGTGTACCAGGGTGCCATTTCACCTTACTTAATGCCATCCTGCAGGTACACGCCAACCTGTTCGCAGTACGGTGTAGAGGCGATCAAAAAATATGGACCTTTCAAAGGCGGGCATTTAACTTTAAAACGGTTTTTATCTTGCCAGCCCTGGGGTGGACATGGACACGACCCTGTACCTTAGGGAAATTATTAATTGTTTATCCCGGCAACGGGGAAAATTAAAAATTATGGATACACTAAAAAACATTTTCAAAAAAGCAAAATTGTGGCTGCTGGTTACGGCATTGGCAGGATATGGAATTATTTCATACAGCTTTGTCGATAATTATTTCGAAGTATCTAAGAACCTAGACATTTTCGCCACCTTGTTTCGTGAACTCAATATGTATTATGTTGATGAAACAAATCCGGGCGACCTGATGAAAAAAGGCATTGATCAGATGCTGGAATCACTTGATCCATACACCAATTATATTCCCGAATCAGATATTGAAGATTACAGGTATATGACAACCGGACAGTATGGAGGTATTGGTGCTCTGATACGCATGCATGGTGAAAAAATAATGGTAGCAGAGCCCTATGAAGGATATCCCGCTCAGAAATCCGACTTGCGTGCAGGTGATGTTATCATTGAGGTGAATGGCATATCAACAAAAGGAAAGAAAACAGATGAAGTAAGTAAATTGCTCAAAGGCACACCCAGCACACCAGCCAAAATTATCCTTGAACGTGAAGGGGAAAAGAAACCAATTGAGAAAACAGTTATCCGGGAAGAGATCAAAGTCAAAAGTGTTTCCTATTCCGGGATGCTGAACGAAAATATCGGGTATATTAAGCTGAGCGGCTTTACTGAAAATGCGGCCAATGAAGTAAAAGAGGCATTGACAGAACTCAAGAAAAATCCAAAGTTCAGTTTCCTTGTATTTGACCTGCGCGGAAATCCCGGTGGTTTACTCAAAGAAGCCGTTGATATAGTCAGCCTGTTTGTCGACAAAGGGAATGATATTGTAAGCACTAAAGGGAAAATTAAAGAGTGGGATAAAGTACACAAAGCGGTTAACCCTCCTGTCGACACCCAAACACCCATGGCCGTGTTAATTAACCGCGGATCGGCATCGGCCTCCGAAATTGTTTCGGGTGCATTGCAAGACCTGGACAGGGCGGTGATCATCGGTCAGAAAAGCTTTGGGAAAGGACTCGTTCAGCAAACTCGTCCCCTGAGCTATAATGCCCAGTTAAAAGTTACTGTGGCAAAATATTATATACCCAGCGGCCGCTGTATACAGGCGCTTGACTATACGCATAAAAATGAAGATGGCAGTGTTGACAAAGTTCCGGATTCATTGATCACTGCGTTTAAAACAGTGAAAAACGGCCGTATTGTTTACGATGGAGCCGGTATTGCTCCGGATATTACGCTTGAGCCTGAACGATATTCAAATATAGCCGGAAGTTTACTTTCGAAATCACATGTCTTTGATTACGCGACCAAATACCGCATAGATCACCCGACTATTTCCAAAGCAGCCGATCTGAAATTAACCGATGCCGAATATGATGATTTTGTGTCATTCTTAAATGACAAAGAATATGATTACACAACCAAAAGCGAAAAACTAATGGATGATTTAAAGAAGAGCGCTGAAGAAGAAAAAAATTATGAAGCTGCCAAAGCTGAGTATGAAGCGCTTAAAAATAAGTTGATCCACAGTAAAAAAGAAGATCTGAAAAAACACAAAGATGAGATAAAACAATTACTGGAGGAAGAGATCGCTTCACGTTACTTTTATCAAAAGGGACGTTTGGAAGCTTCTCTTAAGAGCGATATCGAAGTCAGCGAGGCTGTTAAAGTCTTGAACGATGCTGCAAAGTATAAAACAATACTTACTACAGTGGAAAAACCCAAGCACCCTTTTCACTCCGAAAAATTTAAAGAAAAGGAGAAAGAAAAAACTACAGGTCAGAATTAAATTGCTGCGAATTACCAATTTGACGAATTACGAATACTTATCCATATCGCGCTTGGAAAGTATTCGTAATGTGTAAATTTGCCCGTTATTTGTAATCCGTTGATGACGCAATTAGAACGAAACTCATCTATTCTCAAAAAATACATTCCTGAACAGGCTATATACCCCATTGCCAATTGGATTATACAGTTCGATTTTAAGCTGAAGATCAAACGGGGCCGCGCTACAAAGTATGGCGATTACAGGCAGCCGGTTAAAAGTTTGAATCACCGTATCACTATTAACCACGACCTCAACAAATTCGCATTTTTAATAACCCTTGTACACGAAATAGCTCACCTTGTTAATTGGAACAAATATAAAAACGCCGTAAAACCGCATGGTCCTGAATGGAAGCAGGAGTTCAAGCTGCTCATGCGGCATTTTATGTCGGAAACGGTTTTTCCTGCGGATATACTGCATGCGCTTACACAGTACATGCAAAACCCTGTAGCCTCCAGTTGCTCGGATGCCCATTTAATGCGTACGCTTAAAAAATATGATAACAAACCGGACGTAATATTACTTGAACAGCTTTCTCTCAACACTGTATTTAAAACCTCTACCGATCGCTATTTTATTAAGGGTGAAAAACGCAGAACCCGCTTTTTATGCAGAGAATTACGCACAAAACGCGACTATTTATTCAGCGCCCTGGCGGAAGTATATTCTGCAGAAGGACCAATAGGTTACAAAGGTTTATATTAAATAACCTCAAAAACAGCCACACCCCGTTATCTTTTATTAAATTAGCGCCTCATATTTCGATAAGTTCAATATGATCAGGTGCACCGGTAAGGTTGCGGCTGGCCGATGAGAACACGAAGGCTGAAAGAATATTTCAAATAAATAATTAACCGTTTAAAAAACTAAAAATGAGTACAAGTGTAATGACAGGTAAAAAAGACCCTAAAGTTTCAAAATTGGCCGAAAATATTGTAGGCTCCGAAATCATAAAGATTGCCGCTGAGATAAATGCGAAAATAAAAGCCGGTGAAAAAATATATAACCTTACGATCGGTGATTTTAATTCCAAACTATTTCCTATTCCTGCCGAACTTAAAAAAGAAATAATAGCAGCTTATACAAACGATGAAACAAATTATCCGGTTGCGGAGGGTATGCCTGATCTTCGTCAGGCTGTATCAACCCTGCTTCAAACAAGAGGCGGGCTCGATTACAAACCCGACCAGATCGTGATCGCAGGTGGAGCCCGTCCGGTTATTTATGCCATTTTCAGGACCCTTGTTGATGCGGGTGATACTGTTATTTTTCCGGTCCCTTCCTGGAACAATAATCATTACACTTATTTGAATGGCGCTAAAGCCATTGAGGTAGAAACAAAACTTGAGAATAATTTTATGCCTACCGCGGCAGAGTTAAAGCCGCATATTCAAAAAGCTACGCTCATCGCCTTGTGTTCTCCGTTAAATCCAACAGGTACTGTCTTTACAAAAGAGGCACTTGAAGAAATATGCGACATGGTGTTGGCCGAAAATCATCGCAGGGGGGATGATGCCAAGCCACTATACCTCATGTACGATCAGATCTATTGGGAACTCACTTACGGCGACACAAAGCATTACGACCCTGTTTCATTGCGTCCGGAGATGAAGGATTACACTGTTTATGTTGACGGTATCTCCAAATCACTTTCTGCTACCGGCGTTCGCGTAGGCTGGTCAATGGGCCCTAAAAAGATCATGGATAAAATGAAATCCATTTTGACACACATTGGCGCATGGGCACCAAAAGCAGAGCAGGTTGCAACCGGGAAATACCTTAGTGATCTTAAACAATACGAAACCTTCCTGAACGATATCCGCAAACAACTTAATGATCGGCTGGTTGGTTTTTATAAAGGATTCCAGGACCTTAAAAAAGCAGGATTTAAAGTGAACGCAGTTGCCCCGCAGGCAGCATTATATTTAACGGTACAGTTTGCTTTGCACGGACAAAAAACAGAAAACGGACAAATACTTGCGACAACCAAAGATGTTACCAGGTATATTTTAGATGAAGCTAAAGTTGCGTTGGTACCATTTTACGCATTCGGATCAGCTGAGGATTCATCCTGGTATCGATTATCCGTCGGAACCTGCAAATTAGAAGAGGTTGGTATTATTATAGAAAATCTAAGAACAGCCTTAAAGAAATTGAAGAATTGATTTGTTACCGACTCAATGAATAAACCCTATCAGCAACTTAACGGGTTTACAGTTTAATAATTTAAGTATGAAAAATTATTATTGCGTAATTATGGCTGGCGGTGTAGGAAGCCGGTTTTGGCCAATGAGCCGGACCAATCATCCCAAACAATTCATAGATATACTGGGAACCGGCAAAACACTCCTGCAGCAGACATATGACAGATTTCTCCGTATTTGTCCTAAAGAAAATATTTTCATTGTCACGAATACCGATTATATAGGCCTGGTGACCGAACAACTCCAGGGCATATTACCTGAAAATATTTTACCCGAACCTTCAAGAAAAAACACCGCGCCATGCATTGCTTATGCCAGTTATAAAATAGCGCAAAAGGATCCACAGGCAGTAACCGTTGTCGCACCATCCGATCATTTGATCCTGAATGAGAATGCTTTTGTTGAAGCCATTAATTCCTGCTATAAAAAGGCGGCGGCTCATGATTGCCTGATGACCCTGGGCATTACCCCTACCCGGCCTGACACAGGATATGGATACATACAATTCAAAGATTCGGAAATAAAGGAACAGGACCACCACATTAAAAAAGTTAAAACATTCACTGAAAAGCCTGATCTGGAAATGGCCAAATCGTTGCTTCAAAGTGGTGATTTCTTATGGAACTCCGGCATTTTTGTCTGGAGTGTTAAGAGCATTATATCCGCTTTTGAAACCCATTCACCCGAGCTGGCCGCAGCTTTTGCAGAAGGAAGATCAAACTACTTCACTGATACTGAAACAGATTTTATTAAACGCGCATATGTCAACTGCAAAAATATTTCCATTGATTATGCAGTTATGGAAAAGGCGGACAACGTTTATGTACGCGTTTCAGATATTGGCTGGTCGGACCTCGGAACCTGGGGTTCCTTATATGAACACATAAAACAGGATAATAATACGAATGCCGTTGTTGGCAAACAAGTAATGTTGTATGATACAAAAAACTGCATTGTGAATGTTCCGAAAGATAAATTAGTGGTATTACAGGGACTCGACGGATATATTGTAGTTGAATCTGATACAATCCTGCTGGTGTGCCGAAAAGAAGACGAACAGCAAATCCGCGTTTTTGTGAATGATGTTAAAGTAAGCAAGGGGGATCGTTTTGTATAGTCTCCCGGCAATCGGTATTCGGTGAGATTCGGCAACTGTATACCGATAACTGATCACCCTTTTACAAATCATCCTACTCTACCTTCCCCTTGTACGCTCCCGAGAAATACACATCGATCTTTGCACCAATAACCGATTGGTGAAAATTAACATCAGCGAATAAGCTGCCGCCAATTCCAATATCGAATTTGACCTTTTTGATCAACTGTGCATTAACATAAAAACCTATGTCGTTTACAGACTTATCTTTCGGCTTACTCCCGATGTATTCAAAAAACACCGAGGTTGATAAACCTCCGAAGTAAGAAAAATTTACACTTGTGCTTTCTATCCGTTTTCCATAACAAAGATGAAACTGGTAATTATTATAGTTCCCGAATTTATCGCCCGAAAGAAACAAACCCAACTGAAAATATTCTTTCGTGACATGGAAATTATAGTCAACCCCTCCCGCAAACTGGGCATTTGCAAGTTTACTGTTTTTCGCCACACCTCCTCCCACGCTCAACCAATTGCTGTGTTTCCTGAAAACATTATTTCCAATAATGGTATCCTGTTTCCATTCACGATCTTCAGATCGTTTGCTTTTTTGGGCAATAGCCGATAATGACAACAGGCAGCCCATGCTCATGTAAAGAATTAAATATTTCCGGTTAACTGCCATTCCGATCAATTACGGTACTCTCTTCAGAGTGTTGAGTAAGGACTACATCGAGCCCACCATTGTTTCCGGTTTCACCCATTGAGTAAATTGTTCGTCTGTCAGTAAGCCAAGACTGATCGCGGCTTTGCGAAGTGATAATCCTTCCTTATGAGCCTTCTTGGCTATTTTCGCGGCATTTTCATAACCAATATGAGGATTCAGCGCGGTTACCAGCATCAACGATTCTTCAAGATGGCGTTTTATTACTTCATTGTTCGGCACAATACCAACTGCGCAATTATCATTAAAAGAAACACAGGCATCGCCTATCAGCCGCGCCGATTGTAAAACATTCGCGGCTATCAACGGTTTAAAAACGTTCAATTCAAAGTGGCCGGTAGCCCCGCCTATTGAAACAGCCACATCGTTACCCATCACCTGTGCGCACACCATAGTTAGCGCTTCAGGTTGAGTAGGATTCACTTTCCCGGGCATAATGGAAGACCCGGGTTCATTATCCGGAATAATAATTTCACCAATACCGCAACGCGGGCCCGAGCTCAACATACGCACGTCATTTGCGATTTTCATAAGCGCAACTGCCGAACGTTTTAACGCGCCCGAAAGTTCAACCATCGCATCGTGCGCTGCCAATGCTTCAAATTTATTAGGCGCAGTAACAAACGGATAACCGGTTAATTCTGCAATTTTATTTGCAACCAGCACATCATATCCCTTTGGCGTATTCAATCCCGTTCCCACGGCTGTGCCGCCCAAAGCCAATTCACGCACAACTTCCAGGGCATTTTTAATGGCGCGGATACTGTTTGTGATCTGCTGCGCGTATCCCGAAAATTCCTGCCCCAATGTAAGCGGGGTGGCATCCATAAAATGCGTACGACCGATCTTTACTATACTTTTAAATTCTCCCGATTTTTTTGCAAGCGTATCGCGTAATTTTTCCATGCCCCTGATAGTAATCTCGCTAACCAATTTATAAGAAGCGATATGCATTGCAGTAGGATACGTATCATTCGATGATTGCGATTTGTTCACATCATCATTCGGATGCAGCACTTTTTTATCATCAGTAAGTTTACCGCCGCTCAACACATGCGCGCGGTACGCGATCACTTCATTCGCGTTCATATTCGATTGTGTACCAGAGCCTGTTTGCCATATTACTAAGGGGAACTGATCATCCAGTTTTCCTGCAATTATTTCATCACACACCTTTCCGATCATGTCCTTTTTTTCAGCAGACAATACACCTAACTCACAGTTGGCCATAGCTGCTGCCTTTTTTAAATAGGCGAATGCATAAATGATCTCTTTAGGCATAGATGCCTCAGGGCCAATTTTAAAATTATTACGCGATCGCTCGGTTTGTGCGCCCCAATATTTGTCGGAGGGTACTTTCACTTCGCCCATAGTATCTTTTTCGATACGGAAGTTTGCTGTGGTTGTTGTTGCCATGATCAAATA
>JAEUTS010000094.1 GCA_016787005.1 Bacteroidia bacterium | reverse complement strand
AAACTCAAGTCGATAAACACGCTTTCGCAGGAAGAGCTGAAGGCTGCATATATAAGCGCCCTGGCTGTAAATGAATTTTCCGAAAAGGGTGGAGCAGGGCTGGGTCTTATAGAAATGGCCAGAAGATCTGATTGTCGCCTCGAGTACGATTTTGAGTTTGTTAATTTCTACTTCTCGGTCTTTTATATGCAGCTCCGCGTATTGGCCTCAAAGGAAGAAACCAATTTACCTTCAGCCATCACACTTAACAGCACCAAGGAATTGTATAACTCGATGCTGGCCGAAAATGTGTTGATGATCCGCAAAGGCGATTTTTCACAGCAATCCATCCTCCCTGTTTTGCAGCTTATCGAAACGAATATGAATTTGCAGAAGAAGTTGCCTAAGCTCAGCAAAATGGCGGTATATATGCTGGTTGAATTACTTCAGAATATAAGCAAGCATGCAGCGAAACATAATGGTATGCGTGAGGGTATTTTTATAATAGCCGTTAAGAACAATAAATACACGCTTACCACGGGTAATTTCATTCAAAATGACGAAGTGGAACCGTTAAAAGCGAGGCTAAAAGAGGTTTCGGCTCTTGATCCGGCTGCCCTGGCCGAAGTTTACAGATCGACCCTGTTGGAAAAGAAAAGCGTTCCCGGAGAAGGTGCGGGCATGGGACTTATTGAAATATGTAAGTATAGCAGTGAAAAAATAAAATATACTTTTATACCGGTTACAGATGCATTATCATTTTTTTCATTGAACATTACTGTGTAATTTTAAGTTATGGGAAAGTCGTTAAAACTTAAAGGAACAGAAGATACACCTGAGGTTAACTTAGATCAGGAAGCGAATCAATTCGTCATCAGCGGAAGGTCATTGCCCGAAGACGCGGTGGAATTTTACCGGCCCGTTATTTCCTGGGTGAAGGCGTACGTTCAGAGCCCCAACCCGGACACAGAATTTCAGATCAAGCTCCAGTATTTTAATTCAAGTTCTGTTAAGCAGGTATCCGATCTGCTGGTAACGCTTGAAGGGATAGTAAAAGCAGGTAAAAAAGTAAAAGTGACTTGGCTTTATGAAGAAGGCGATGAATTGATGGAGATAAAAGGGCAGGAATTTAAATCGGTGCTTGGTATTCCGTTTGAGTTGAAAACATATGCCCCCTAAATCCCCGCCAGCAGGCAGGTATGCCTCAAATGAGGTAATCTTCATTATGCATTCAGATAAGGGAGATTTTCAGAGAAATTTTTCCATCACGACAGTATCATTTCCTCTATAATTTACCCGTTCCATTTCTTTCCAGCCGGCTCTTTTATATAGGTTTTCTGCTGTGAATGTAAACAGGTAGATATTCTTTAGTCCTGTTTTTTTTGCCTCCTCTTCAATTTTATTTAAAAGTAAGTGCCCGAGCCCCTGATTTCGGTTATTTGTATTTGTATATAATAGGGCTACCCAGGGTTTGAATTTCTGAAACCGCTCATGCTCTTTTAAAAGTCCGACTTTGTTGTATAAGCCTCCGGTTGCAGCAGGTATGTTGTTTTTACTAAGTACCAATTGAAGCAGGACGTCGTCATTTGATGGATTGCTCAGTCTGTGAATTGTTATGTCAATTGGGATCGCCCACTCGCTTAAATACCATTGGGCTATTTGATTGATTAGTATCTTGTCGGTTGGGCTGAGTTTTTAGATAGTTATTTCAGACATCATTACTTAGTTTGCCCACTATTTATAAATACAAATTCAAAACCTCAACCCGATCACGAGCATATCATCAATCTGTTTGTAATTTCCTTTCCAGTTTTTCATGGTTTGCTCAACGATTTGCTTTTGTTTATCCATATCAAATGGCTGAATATCGAGGAGCATTTTTTTAAATTGTTGTGTGTTGAATTTCTTATTGCCAGGGCCGCCGAACTGATCCATGTATCCATCGGTGAACATATATAAGGCCATGCCTTCATGTATTGGGATATGTTGTGTGTTGAACTCAACTACAGTGTCTTTTCGTGACGTTGGGCGTATACCGCCAATGGCTTGCATATCGGCCTTAATGACGGTAATGGCATTGTCCCTGACAATATAAATTGGATTCACAGCCCCTGCAAACCCGATCATTTTTTGTTGGTGATCGATCACGCATAGCGACATTTCCATTCCATCCTGGCAATTAATCTCACTTGCATTTTGATTAAGAGACTTTAAAATACCTATATGCAATAGTTTTAATATGGAAGAAGGTTCAATTACCTTTTTTTCGTTTATGATCTCATTTAATAATGTATTACCTATTAACGACATGAACGCCCCCGGAACGCCGTGTCCCGTACAGTCCACAGCCGCTATAATTATTTTATCGCCGATCCCGGAGGTCCAATAAAAATCACCGCTTACAATGTCCCTGGGCTGATAATAGATAAATGAATGCGGGAGTAGTTTTTGAATATCACTTTCCTGAGGAAGAATGGACTGTTGAATATATTTTGCGTAATTAATACTATCAGTTATTTTTTTTGTTTTTTCTTTCAGCAAAATGTGGTTTTTCTTTTTGTCTTTAGAGTGTTTGAAAAGGAAGAACAGAAATGTAAACACGAGCACCAAACTGAATATGGCGAGGTACAATAAATTGCGCTGAGTTGTGATCTGGTTTTTTTGCATCTCGATCATCTTTTTCGCGCCGCTTAGTTCAATTACGGCGGCATTCAACAGCTCTTCTCTTCCTTTAATAAGAAGGCTGTCTTCGGCTGTTTTTGCATTCGCTTTATCTTCTTCAAGTTGTTTTCGCGCCGCCTCAATTTCTGATTCGCGTGATCGCATAAATTCGTCTGAAAAGTGGTCCACTCCGATATTGGAACCCAGCTTAAACCTGGACGTGAATTTGCGTACAGTATCGGGTGCCTGCAGAACCTCTTTGTTTTCAGCAGTAGTTACCGGTACCGGCTTTGTCATCTTCTTGTTGGCTTTTTTCTCCTGTGTGGTTGTCAATATTGCTTTTTGATCATTAATTATATTGTCCCTGTTTTTCAGGACAGCCCGTTTCATAAGTGATGCAGATGTGTTCGGCTCTTCCTGCCTTGCAAAGAGTCCGCTTTTAACCTTAACCTGTGCCGGCTCAAAGTCCATCATTTTCTTTCGGGCGTCATAGTATAGCCTGCCAAAGGGTTGATTTACCTGGGCAGTATCTTTCGACAGAAAGCTGTTCATCACTAATTCGGCTCCGATGAATTTTATACCAATTGCAGCTATTTCCGGGGGGACAGCGCGTACATCAATAAGAAAAATGGTTTTTGTACGGCCGTTTTTTGTAAGCTCAACTCTATAGATCTTGCCAAGGGATAACTTGAGTTCAAATTCTCCCTTTTTGTTTGTAAGGGCTGTAAATACTGATGTTCCGCTTTCCAATACATTGATTGAAACTCTTTCAAGCGTACCTTCAAGAATGATCGGTTTTTCTTTCTGAAGTAATTTTCGCGTGGGGTCGTGGTTATAACCCGACACGAGTCCTTCAACCACAATTGTGCCCTCATTAGCTGACTGTCCAAAGCAAAATGGCTGGAAGCATGGCAATAATGACAGAAGTAGTAGAAAAAGCGATCTGTTTTTCAATGCTGCACGTTTATCTCTCAAACCTACATGATTTTTTTCCAAAAAACACATAAACTATACTGAAAAAAAATGTTCGTTTTATAGTTAGAAGTGTCAACCTTTTTTCTGGCGGTTGAGTATGTTTTCCATTGGACCCCGGGGTGCCATAAAATATTGTGATTTCGCTGTCTAAACTGTATGATGTTATGGTAAAAAATATTATTTTTGGAAGCATTCTTAAAAATTAACCCGGGAAATGAAGCCAACTGATATTAAAGACCCTGAGTATTTCCACAAGGTGGTTGATTGCCAGCATGCTTGTCCTGCTCATACACCTGTTCCCCAATACATAAGGCTTATTGCGGAGGAAAAATATACGGAGGCGTATATGATCAATTGGGATTCTAACGTATTTCCCGGAGTTCTGGGCCGTACCTGCGATCGCCCTTGTGAGCCTGCCTGCCGTAGGGTAAGGGTGGAAGAAGAGCCTGTAGCAATTTGCCGTCTTAAACGTGTTGCCGCCGATAACAAAGGAGACGTAAAAAAACATATGCCACAAGGCCCATTCAAGCCAAATGGTAAAAAAGTAGCTTTGTTAGGTGCAGGTCCCGCTTCGTTAACCGTTGGCCGCGACCTCGCTACATTGGGCTATGAGATCCATTTGTATGATGAGCAAAAAAAAGGAGGAGGTTTTATGAGGAGCCAAATACCCGCTTTTCGTCTTCCTGAAACTGTTCTTGATGAAGAGGTGAATTATATTCTTGATCTTGGCATTCATACCCATTTTAATACATACGTATCAAGCCTGAAGGAGATACTTGATAAAAATTACGATGCTGTTTTTATTGGTACCGGTGCTCCAAAGGGGCGTGACCTGGATATTCCGGGACGCAAAGAAGGAGCATCCAACATCCATATTGGAATTAACTGGTTGAGTAGTGTTGCGTTTGAGCACACCAACAAGATCGGTAAAAAAGTAATTGTACTTGGAGGAGGCAATACGGCCATGGACTGCTGCCGTACCGCGCGCAGGTTAGGTGGTGAGCAGGTAAAGGTTGTTGTACGAAGTCCTTTTGCCGAAATGAAAGCTTCTCCATGGGAAAAAGAAGATGCACAGCACGAAGATATTCCGATCATTGATAATCATGTTCCGAAATGCTTTGTCATTGAAAATGGCAAGTTGAAAGGCATGAAATTTGAAAAGGTGCATGCTGTTTATGATGATAAGGGCAAGAGACAATTGGTTCCGACGGGAGAACCGGAAGTGTTTATTGAAGCCGATGATGTGCTGATAGCTGTGGGACAGGAAAATAGTTTTCCGTGGATCGAACGCGACCTGGGTGTTGAGTTTGACAAATGGAACATGCCGGTTGTAGATAAAGTAACATTTGCGTCTACCCACAAAAAGGTTTTCTTTGGCGGAGATTCCGCCTTTGGACCAAAGAATGTGATCACGGCTGTGGCTCATGGTCATCAGGCTGCTGTGTCCATTGACCTTGTATGCAAAAATGAAGATATAAATAAACGCCTTGCGCCTTATGTAAACCTCGTAAGCCAGAAAATGGGGATACACGAATGGGCTTATGATAGCCAGGTGGTGACTGATAAAAGATACGTTGTTCCGCAGGCCGATAAAAAACTAACCCTTACAAACCGTAAAAAAGAGGTTGAGCTCGGATTTGACCACATCACGGGTTTCAAAGAAGCTGAACGTTGTTTGAATTGCGACATGCAAACGGTTTTTACCACGAGCAAATGCATAGAATGCGACGCTTGTGTGGATATTTGTCCGACATCGTGCATTACGTTTACGGAAAATGAAGAGGAGCCGGAATTGCGTAAGCACCTGAAAGTTCCGGCTACTAACCTTACCCAGGATCTGTATGTGTCCGAAACTCTTCCAACCAAAAGGGTTATGGTGAAGGATGAAAATGTTTGCCTGCATTGTGGTTTGTGTGCAGAGCGTTGTCCCACTTCGGCATGGGATATGCAAAAATTCTTTTATAATGTTACTAAAGCAGGGAAAGCATGTCAGTAAGCAATAGTAAGGTGAATGATTTTGTTGTAAGGTTTGCGAATGTTAACGGAACAGGATCAGCGAGCGCTAATTTTCTTTTTACAAAGGCTATCTTCAGGATGGGTATTTTTGTAACTCCCAAAAATATTTTTCCATCCAATATACAGGGTTTGCCTACCTGGTACGAGGTGCGTGTAAGTGAAAAGGGCTATCTCGGCCGTCGTGAAGGGGTGGATCTTGTGGTGGCGGTTAATCCGCAAAGTATGCTGAGTGATGTCGCGAATGTGAAGCCGGGTGGATATTTTTTATACGACAATTCGAAAAAATTACACGCACAGTACATCCGGGAGGATATAAATTACATTGGCATTCCGTTGATGGAGATGTGTAATGCGGCATACGCCGATCCCCGTCAGCGCCAGTTGTTTAAGAATATTATTTATGTTGGTGCGCTGGCTGCTCTTTTTGACATTGAGTTTAAAGTGCTTGAAGATCTTTTGGCAGAACAGTTCAAAGGGAAAGAAAAACTCATTCCAATGAACGTAAAAGCGTTGCAAATGGGTGTTGACTACATTCATAAGAATTTTAAATACCCGTTGGATATTCGTGTTGAGCGCCGTGACCTGATCGGTGATCGTATCATGATGGAAGGAAATGCAGCTTGTGGGCTTGGCGCTGTGTATGCAGGAGCAACAGTAGCGGCGTGGTATCCGATCACTCCCTCAACATCAGTAGTGGAGGCATTTGGTAATTACGCGAATGAGCTCCGTGTTGACAAAAAAACAGGCAAAAAGAATTTCGCAATAGTGCAGGCAGAAGATGAGCTGGCCGCTATCGGGATGGTTATCGGCGCAAACTGGAATGGGGCAAGATCCTTTACTTCCACAAGCGGACCGGGAGTATCATTGATGAATGAGTTTCTCGGCCTCGCTTATTTTGCTGAAGTGCCTGCTGTGCTTATAGATGTTCAGCGTACAGGACCTTCAACAGGTATGCCAACGCGAACCCAGCAATCTGATATACTTTTAGCTGCTTATGCTTCGCATGGTGACACCAAGCACGTACTGCTTTTCCCATCAACTCCAAAGGAGTGCTTTGAAATGACAGCTGATGCATTTGACCTTTCTGAACAATTACAGACCCCTGTAATGGTGATGACTGATCTTGATCTCGGAATGAATGATCATATTTCGGCTCCGCTTGAATGGGATGATAAGCGTAATTATAAAAGAGGAAAGGTAATGACTGCAACTGATCTTGAAAAGATACAGAAATTCGGACGTTACCTGGATGTTGATGGTGACGGGATTCCATACCGTACTTATCCGGGCACGCATCCGACAAAGGGTTCGTTTTTTACCCGTGGTTCCTCTCGTGATGAGTACGCGGTTTATACTGAAGATTCGGCAGCTTACCAACGTAATATGGAAAGGCTTGCTAAAAAATGGAACACGGCAAAAGGAATGGTTCCTGCGCCGGTTACTTACCAGGACAAGAACCGGTTTAAGCACGGTTTCATTTTCTTTGGGACTTCAACGTATTCAACAGAAGAAGCGATCGATCTTTTGAAAGAGCAGGAAATATTTGTTGACGCTTTGCGGCTCAGGGCATTCCCGTTTAATAAAGCTGTAGAAGACTTTATTAATTCGCACGAAAAAATATTTGTAATTGAACAGAATCGTGATGCGCAATTGCGCAGTTTATTAATGATCGAATTAGGAGCTGATCCGAAGAAACTTATTTCTGTTTTGAATTACGATGGTCTTCCGATCACTGCGGATCATATTCTGAAGCAAGTGACACAAAGCTTAATCCCTTCACCAAAATTGAACAAGGCCCTTTAAAATATGACATACGTTCGCCCGAAATTCCGTCACCCCGAGTTGCCTAAGAATAAATTAGGGTATACCATTGATTACTATGAAGGTTCCCTTTCTACGCTGTGTGCCGGTTGCGGACACGATTCCATAAGCGCGGGTGTGGTGCAGGCCTGTTATGAAATGAATATTGAGCCGCATCGTTTGGCAAAACTTTCTGGTATTGGTTGTTCTTCAAAAACTCCCGCGTACTTTCTCAGTAATTCTCATGGATTTAATTCTGTGCATGGTCGCATGCCTTCGGTTGCTACAGGAGCCAATCTTGCAAACCGCGATCTTATTTATTTTGGTGTGTCCGGTGATGGTGATACTGCCTCAATTGGTATGGGGCAGTTTGTACACGTTATTCGCCGCAACCTGAATATGGTGTATGTGGTGATGAATAACGGTTGCTATGGTCTTACAAAAGGACAGGATTCGGCGACTGCAGACGCCGGTTCTAAAAATAAATCGGGTTCGGTTAATTTATTTGAGTCGATCGACCTGGCGAGTTTAGCTATTGAACTTGGCGCCACTTTTGTCGCGCAAAGTTTTTCGGGCGATAAAGCTCAGTTGGTTCCATTGCTCAAGGCAGCTATGAAACACCCGGGGTTTGCATTCATTAATGTGATCTCTCCGTGCGTTACTTTTAATAATAATGTTGGTTCAACAAAATCATATGATTATGTGCGTGAGCATGTTGACGCGACGGCGACAATGGATTTTGTCCCGGAAATGGCCGAGATCACCACAAGTTACGATGAAGGAACATCAAAGAAAGTTAAAATGCACGATGGTTCATCCATTCAATTGCATAAACTTGCGCAGGATTGGGATCCGCTCGACAGGCAATCGGCCATCAATGCTGTTTTGAACGCGAAGGCAAAGAGTGAAATTCTTACCGGTCTTTTA
>JAEUTS010000091.1 GCA_016787005.1 Bacteroidia bacterium | reverse complement strand
AGTATATACCCCAACCCTGCAAATGCTATCATCGCAATCGAATCTTCAATCGTCGAACCATACACTATACAGCTACTAAACATGCTTGGAGAAACAGTTTACGGTATTCAAGAAATGGTCACCGGCAAAACAACAATTGATCTAGGTATATTGCCCAAAGGTATTTATATAGTTCAACTATTGGATAAAGAAGGAAATACAATAAACAGGCAAAGGCTTGTACGTGAGTAGCACTATTGTTGCGTTCCAAATTACGGATAGCAGTCAACTACTGCACACTCTGCACCAAATTCATTTCAACTCTCCTGTTTTTCTGGCGGCCTTCGGGTGTTTTGTTATCAGCAATAGGTTTGGTTGAGCCGTATGCTTCAATAATAAACCTGTTTTCCATCAGGCCGGAGAGTATCATAAATTTCTTTACCGCTTCAGCCCTGTTTTTCGAAAGCTCCATGTTCTTCTTTGGAACGCCAACATTATCGGTGTGGCCTGCAATACGGAGTATCCACTCCGGTTTTGTTTTCATAAGTGTGGCCAATTCAAACAACGATGGGAATGATGTTTGTTTGATCACATCCTTGCCCGATTCAAATTCAAGATTGGAGAAGGCAGTGTTCAGCACTTTCTTTTCTTCTTCTTTTAGTTTTACATTTTCTACGGGTTTTTCTATAGGCTTTTCGGGTATTTTTAATTTCAATTTACTGCTATCCACATTTTCTTTTGTGGGGGTGATCGCAATAGGAGCGAGTTTTTCAAATCTGAAATTGCCATTCGCATCCCGCACTAATTTTCGGTTTTGTCCTGCCAGTATCAGGTTGATCTCTTTCAGATCAACATCTTCACCTTCAATTCTGAATAAAACATTTTCATCGGCGAGTAATTTTTCGTAAATAAATTCTCCATTCTTATTCCTGATAATTGTAGCCACCACATTGCCGTTCATGTCAGTTAAAATCAATTTCACAAGGGGGCAGCCGTCGTTATCTGCTGGTCCGGCTTTGTCAGGGCATTTATCATCTTTATCACGAATACCGTCGTTGTCCTTATCCGGGCAGCCCTTTAAGGCTTTTGATCCCGGTTCCTGCGGACAGGCATCCTCAATGTCTTTAATGCTGTCATTATCGGCATCAGGACATCCTTTTGCATAGATTGGTCCTTTGTCGTTCGGACACTGATCCTCTATATCTTTAAGTCCGTCACCATCCGAATCAGGACATCCATTGAAAATCGGTAAGCCGGGAACATCAGGACAAATATCATTCCTGTCGGGAATTTTATCTCCGTCCTTGTCAGGGCAGCCGTTAAACTCTTTTATGCCGGGTGTATCAGGGCAGGCGTCATCTTTGTCCCTTATCCCATCCTTGTCCTTATCGTGAACGCCGCGGCCAAGAGTTAAATTCAAACCGGCACGTACATTGGTACTTCTTGTATACGATGGTACTGAAAATGATGACCCGTTATGGGTTTTATAATTATTTAAAAGAAGCATACCAAGTACATTGTCACTCACGGCATAAAGCTGCACAGGGCCTAAATTCAGGGAAAATCCAAATCCAATATTGTTATAACTCCTGTTAAAGATCGAATAGGAAAGAACAGAGGAAAGTACCTTACCAACACGTGATGACATTGAAAGAGTTATTCCGGGTCGGAATGTTTTGTTGAGCAACTGTGCATAGAGCAATACTCCCGCATAATTTTTGTCATTGATATTGTAATTGCCGCCAATATATAATTGAACAGGTAAATAGGTTTTATACCTGTCGTGGTGGTCGTCTTTTATTTCGAACGTATTTTTCAATGAGTCGCCCATTTCTTGGAGGGCTTTTTCGAGCTTCAGCGTATCAACTCCGAGTGCGTTAAATCCAACACCTTTATACAGAATTGTAGCACCCGGGTTTTTACTGTAAAAATTTTGTGTGCCGGATTTCCAGTTGATATAGCCAAGGTCAATAAGGCTTGCAGAGAAATTAAATTTTTCGTTCAGCTGATAGGTCGCGCCAAGGTCAACTCCAAGGCCGGTATTCTTAAAGCTGAAGAGGTAGGAGGTGGGGTTTAAATTGCTGTATTGACCTGTATCAACACTTGAATTTATAAGGATATCAGAGGAAATGCGATAGGAAAAATCAATCGGGTCAGTGTAAAATTTAACATCTGTTTTTTTTGTAGAAACATTTTCCATGCCGCCCAATAACTTAAACTTGCCTCCAATGGTAAGTTTTTCATTCAGTTCACGGATATAGCCAAAGCCCCATTCATGGTAGTGCGAGGCGTTAATTCCGAAGTTGAAGTTTTTCTCGGTTCCTAAAAATGCGCCATTGCCTTTCCATGCAAAATCCAGGAAGTCTTTCGGATAGCGGAACCAGAGATCAGCTTTTTCAGTAAGATTAAAGCTGAAATAATTTTTCTGTACTTTAAATCCGAACGATAGCAGATCAACATGAATTGAAGCTGTTACGTAGTTATTTTTTTTAAGTTTACCCAGGACTCCATCCATGTTGTAACTCACTACTCCTCCGCTGGTTTTAAAAAGGTCGTTTAATGTAAATCCGCTGTTACCGAAATTGGCATAGATGGATGAAATTCCGGGAAGTCCTATGTTGATTCGGCCAACAGGCAGTAATGAAGGGTTTGCGTAGCCGCTTTGCGGGATGAAACGCATATTGTAGAGTACAAAATTTTGCTGGGCAATGATGGATGCCTGATGAAAGATGAGAGTGTAAAGTAATACTCCTATTATTTTCTTCATAGAAAACCTGAAAGGTTTAATTGTTGATCTTCACATTCAATTTTGCCTGCACACCGATTTTGATATCAAGTTTGTAATCTGAATAGATCTTTACCGATGTTCCTCCGTTGTTATAGGTTGAAACTACACCCTTTACAAGCGCACGTTTTGCTTTTGTGAGATTATTGATCCTGGTTTTATCGAAGTTGCTGTCTGTTGTTTTAACAGCCGGCGAAATTACTTTTCCTGTGGTTGAATTAACTGCGGCTGAAGGTACTATAACCTGGTAAGGACTGATCAGGGAATCAATTTTGTTGTAAAGAGTGTCAGTAAAGTAAACCTGTACTCCCACATCAGTAGGAAATCCATTTGAAATATAGGTGCGCAGCATAAGTGTTTCCAATGTCGCATCAGTCCCGGTAAGACTGAGTTTAAAATCCTTAATTGTATCGCTGATGGTGAAATTAGTTGCCGTTCCATATAAAGGCAGTTGTGCTTCCATGTCCACTTTGAAACGGCTGGTGTCAATAACAAAATTCCGGGAGGCATAAGGCACCGGATTTGACTGTGATGTGATCTGGTAGATGATGTTCTGAGGACTATTGCTTACAACAGATAATATATTACTATTGGATTTGCTAAGTATCATAGATGAATCAACTTTGATCTGTCCGATCTGACTGATAGTGGGACTTTGAATTGGTAAAACCGCCGGTATACCTGTTCCGGTCAAAGGATAATTGCTTCCGGGCGGGGTATATCCGATAAGCTGAGGCATGGTCGCCTTTATGGGTACGCCGAATGAATTTGAAAAAATAAATTTAATGCGGGCATCATCAAGTGTAAATGTTCCGCCGGAAATTGTATTTCTGAATATAGATAGTGCAACAGTATCTTTATCTTGTGACGTCGGTACCAAAGATTGTGTGCCAATATAGCCGAATACTTTATCAAACGTAGGGTTGGCGCATTTTTGTATAATTGTCACTTTGTCGGTTGAGGTAACAGGGTTTCCACCGATATAATTCAATGTCACAGCATAATTGATCTTGAATTTGCTGAATGTTGTCCCGCCATCTGTCATGTCAAATTTATAACCGTTCAGGTTGAGGTTATCTGTTGCCACTACAGGTGTTGTCCCGGTATAGTTCAGGTTAAGCGTTTGTGAAAATGGCACCCCGGCTTTTTTGGCGGAAGGTATAGTGATCGTTATGCTTGCATTGTGTTTGAAATCTGAGACTATAGAATCCGTTAATATCCCTGATTTATAGATAAGTGAATCCACTTCAGGTGAACCAACACCTGAATCGAAATTAATAGTTTGAGTATAATTGACGGTTACAGTACCGCTGCCGGTAAGTGCAGTAATGTCTGTACCTGTAAGGTTAACGGTTTGTGTATAGGTCTGCGGAGGTAATACAATAATATCCTTTGCGAGGAAGGAAAATAAGGTTCCCCTGTAAACGAGTGTGCAGAATTTATCGCTGCCTATAAGTATGCTACCCTGCTTACCGGATTTTGTAATAATATCATCAATTGTAAGTGATGAAAAAATAAGAGGGGCGGCAAGATTTGGCTGCCATTGTTCGTCCCCCATATTGTCGAGGTCAATTGTTTTTTTTACGCAGCTCTGAACTAATATCAATATAGCCGAGATACTAAAAAACGCGACCAACATCAGCCTTTTATGTGTTTTCATGCCAGATTAAATAACGGATTATCAAATATATACCAAATTTCAGAGCTTCACAAGTCTGGATTGTGACAGTACACATTGATCAAATGAGAAGATCGGTATTATCCCACGTATTGGCCGGACTGCCTGAATCAAGCAAACACAATTCTCCCCATTGGTTATTGTATTTATTAACCAATGGGGAGAGAGAAGTGAAAGTATGTTTTATCTGTTAATAATAAATTTCTGAGTGTAGCTCTGGTTTTCGGATTTGATATTAATAAAATAAATGCCATCTGTAAGTCCGGAGACGTCCATTGATTTCTTAAAGGTTTTACTCGCTGTTAAATTTTCATCTGAAATAATTTCGCCAAGAATATTGAGCAGGGTGATTTTTATAGCAGAATTATTTTCAAAGGACAATTCAACGGTTAAATATGTTGATACGGGATTTGGATAAATTTTTAAGCCGCTTTCAGAGTTTGCCGCATTTATGTACGTAGTAAGGATTGTGGCTGTAGAACTGGAGGAACAACCGTTTTTATCTGTTACTGTCACAGTATATGTACCTGAAAGAAGACCAGTAATTGTTTTTGTGTTTGCGCCATTATTCCAGGTATAAGTATAAGGAGTTGTTCCTCCCACAGGGTTTGCAGTGGCAGTGTTGGTGGCGGTAGTAGTTGTTACAACCAATACAGGAGGTTCTGAAACAGTGGCAGAGGCCGTTTTGGTACACCCATTCCCATCCGTGACTGTTAAAATGTATGTGCCTGCCCCAATTCCTGAGTTCAGTTGAGTAGTTGCGCCATTGCTCCAGCTATAAGTATAAGGACTTGTGCCGCCCGATGTAGGAGCATTGATGGAGCCATTGCTTTCGCCATTACATTTTGCAGGAGCAGCAAGTAAGCCTGCTCCGCCGCCGAATAATATAGGAGCGGGTTGGGTTATAATAAATGAACGATTTGACGTACATCCTATTGCATCGGCTATAGTTACTATGTATGTTCCGAGGGATAGTCCTGTTAAAGTGGTGGATGTTGTTTGTCCTCCCGGATTCCAGGTATATGTATACGGAGCTGTTCCTCCGGATGGAGTGATCGTTATTGAGCCATTGCTTCCTCCATTACAACTTATATTGGTTTGAGAAGCAGAAGATGTTATCGCTCCCGGATCACTTTTAACAGTATCGGTAAACATTTTTACACAACCATTAACATCCCTTAATGTAACCGTATATATTCCGGCGCCGGCACTTATGGTACTTGTGGTTTTTCCGCCGGGACTCCAGCTATAAGTATAAGGTGCAGATCCGCCGGAAGCAGTAATTGAAGCAGTACCAAGTGTATTGCATTTGGCATTAGTTGAACTAACGGTCGCTGTAAGAACAGGAGGCTGAAGAATTGCAGCTGCAGATGTTGAAACACAGGCGTTAGCATCTGTTACAGATACTGTAAATGATCCTGCACAAAGATTTGTGGCGTTGGCTGTGGTTTGTCCGCCGCTCCATGCAAATGTATAAGGTGCAGTTCCTGTAGCCAATGCTATTGCAGTGCCATCGCAGGCTCCATTGCAGGTTATATTTTTTATTCCGTTCAGTGTTACATTGCAAATTGCAACAACCGTGGCTGTTGCTGTCTGCAGGCAACCATTTTTATCCGTTACCGTTACAGTATATGTGCCAAAGCCAAGGCCGGTAATTGTTTTCGTGTTGCCTGCATTACTCCATAGATAGGTATAGGCAGGTGTTCCACCGGTTGGATTGGCGGTTGCTGAATTAGTAGTAGTTGTTGTTGTAACAGCAAGAATTGGCGGTTCTGTAACAGTAGCAGATGCAGTTCTGGTGCAGCTATTTGCGTCAGCAACTGTTAAGACATATGTGCCTGCTCCAATTCCTGAGTTCAGTTGCGT
>JAEUTS010000078.1 GCA_016787005.1 Bacteroidia bacterium | reverse complement strand
CATTAGCATCAGGAAGTACTGGCACCAGCTATTTTCATTAAAAAGCCCGTTTTTGTTTAAATCATTATAATTCAATGCAATATTGTAATTCAATTTCATATTTATTGATAAAATGCCTCAATAAATATTTGATTTTGTGGAATAAATAACTACTTTTCAAGTCTAAATTAAACTGATAATTCTATTTCTAAACCAAATTAATTTTATCCTATGAGAAAGATAGTACTTGCTGCATTGACCTGTATGATGTATGTATCGGTGATGCTTGGACAAACGGTTAATCCGGATTATGCCGATGGCAGAATATATTTTAAACTGAAGAGTGATGTACCATTGTATCTATCATTTAAGGGCGACAATAGAATTGTCGATATAAAGGCGTATTCGTTTCTTTCGGCAATTGCTGAGAAGTATAATGTAGAGCAGTTGCTTCGTCCGTTTTTTGCTGCCAAAGAATCGGATATTTTGCAGCGAACATTTGAGCTTCAATTTACTGATATTCAGAATGTAGATTATATCGTTCGTGATCTGCAGTCTTTGAGCGCAATCGAATACGCTGAAAAAGTACCTCTGCATAAATATATGGTAACACCTAATGACCCCAGCTACCCATCTCAGTGGGAGCTTGCAAAGATAAGTGCATCAACAGCCTGGAATTATTCTACAGGTAGTTCGACTGTAAAAGTTGCAATTGATGATAGTGGTGTTGAAACTACTCACCCTGACTTGTCGGCTAACATCTGGACTAATACTGCTGAAACTCCCGGCAATGGAATTGATGACGATGCAAATGGTTATATCGATGATGTTAAAGGTTGGGATGTTGCTGATTGGGATAACAATCCTGATCCAACAAACTCCGGAAACCATGGTACTATGGTTGCCGGTTGCGCATCAGCACGTTCTAATAATAGTGTTGGTATTGCTTCAATAGGCTATACCGTTAAAATAATTGCTATTAAAGCTTCAAAGACAACCGCAGGTACAATGCCTTATGGTTACGATGGAATTATTTATGCTGCTGCAGCTAAAGCTAATGTTATTAATCTTTCGTGGGGAGGTACTGTAAGCTCAACTACTGGTCAGAATGTTATCAATTATGCATATGGAAAAGGTTGTTTGATTGTTGCCGCTGCCGGAAATGCAGGGAACTCAACTCCTGAATACCCTGCTGCATATACTAATGTTATTGCTGTAGCGTCTACCGGTTCCGGTGATAAAAAATCTTCCTGGTCCAGTTACGGAAGTTATGTTGATGTTTGCGCTCCGGGCGAAGGTATTTATACTACTAACGTTGGAAGTAGTTATACAACGACACAGGGTACTTCATTCTCTTCACCAATTGTTTCTGGCCTCTGCGGATTGATGTTGTCCCTCTATCCATATTTAACACTTGCAGAAATTGAAACCTGTTTAAAAAACAATACGGATGATATTTCCGCTCTAAATCCATCATACACAGGCCAATTGGGAACCGGTCGTGTTAATGCATTCAAAACAATGCAGTGTGTGGATGCAAAAGTAGCTTCTAAACCTACTACTGATTTTGTTGCCAATTTCACTACGGTTACTGCCGGCGGTAACGTTACTTTTACTGATCTTAGTATCCATAATCCAACTACCTGGAACTGGACGTTTACCGGTGGAACGCCCGCAAGTTTTGTTGGAAAAACCCCTCCGCAAATTGCTTATAATACTCCGGGAACCTATGATGTAACATTGGTTACAAGCAATGGAAATGGAAATGATACAAAGCTAAAAACAGGTTATATAACTGTAACTGCATCGACCGGATGTGATATTGTAAATTATTCAAATTTAACCGGTGGATTGTGGCATGGCGTTTATTATACTGCTGATATAAAAACACCTTCTGATTCAGGTTATATAGTTGGACTAAATTACGACAATGACACACAAAAGGCGCAATTTTTTGATGCATCAGCATATCCAAATACTAAACTTACACGTGCTTTTATAAGAGCAGTAAAGGCGTATTCTGCAACTACAACAAAGGTAATTACAATCAATGTTTATGATGCAGCTGGTCCGGGTGGTGCCCCTGGAGCATTATTGGGTTCAACTACAAAAACTATTCAGCAATTCAGAACTGCTGCGCTTGCAAATAAGTACGTTGAGGTGGCATTCAAACCTGTAATAAACATACCTGCGAATAAAAAGTTTTTTATAAGTATTGATTATTCAACACTTAACTGGAAGACTGATACGCTCGCCCTTGTTTCGAATACACATGGAGAAACCAATCCAAGTGCGATTTGGGAACAAAGAGGTGGAGGATGGGGACAAATGGGAGTAACCGCAGGTACCTGGGGTTTGAAGGCCTCAATGTATATTTTCCCTTATTTGACCAATCAGCCTGTAATTGCCACATCTACAGTTAGTCCATTGACAATTTGTGAAGGTGATGTTGTTAATGTGAATGCTACAGGTTCTACTTATCAGGATACTTTATTGTGGTATACTCCCGGTGGTAATCCTTCTATTTCAAATAACATTTCGCAAGGAATACTATATAACACCGCAGGCACATATATAGCCAAATTATATGTTGTCGGTGGCGGATGTCATGAACTGGATTCAACGGTTGCAACGGTTACTGTAAATGCAACGCCAAAGATTAACGTTACTTCCTCTAATGGAGCAGTATTGTGTCCTGGTGGCAATACAATCCTTACCGCTTCAGGAGCTGCAGGGTCTTACACGTGGACTCCTTCAACAAACCTGAGTGCAACTACCGGTGCTACTGTTACTGCAACGCCAACTGCTGATATCAGTTACAACGTTTCAGGAACTACTTTGGGTTGCGTTGGTTCTTCTGCGATTAATATTAAGGTCGACAAGCCAATTGTAGTATCTGTTACTACAACTCCTTCAAATGTATCGGCTATGTGTACAAATACACCGGCCCAGTTTGATGCAACGGCTTCTACTAATGTAAGTACTTATACATGGAGTTTTGCAGGCGGTACCCCGTCTTCATCAAACCTGGCTACGCCAACTGTTACATACGCGAGCTTCGGTACTTATACAGTAACCCTGACTGCTACCAACAGTTGTGGCTCTGATAACTCGTACTCAAAAGTAATAACTGTAGGATGTGTTGGTTTGAATGAGTTGTACTCTTCAGCAAATATTGCTACGAACTATAATTCATTGCATAAGCAGCTTAATATTGCTGTTAATGACAATTCAAACATGGGTGATAAACTTACGGTGAAGATCATTGATCTGCTTGGTCAGGTTGTTTATGCAGGTCAGATGGCATTAGCAAGTGATCGCAACTCGACTGTGGTAGATATGTCTGCTTACGCAAAAGGTGTATATACAGTACAGCTTTCCGGTAACGAAGGTGTGTACAACAGTAAGTTTGTTGCAGAGTAAATAAATCGGATTATAATAATACGGCCCGTCCTGATCAATCAGGTCGGGCCGTATGTTTTTACAGTACCTGTGGTTTTATGTTTCGAAAATGACGGGAATGATGATCTATCGAAAAAAAAACACATAATTAATGGGTATTCAGGCATGGATTTTGTCAACATTTTTCATCAGATTAATGTTTAAAAAGATTTTGATTTTAGCGATATTTGCTTTTGCAGGTATTGCTGGTATAATTATTAAAGGGAGTTGCCATTGAAAGGTATTCGTTCAAAAGTTATGCAGAGTTTTAACTACACCGTGATAAATTCATTGTCTTTGGGCGTAAAACTCTTTGAATTATTAAAACCCACACATTCTATGAAGCACTTATTGTTAGGTGTGTTTTTATTGTTTGGGCTGCATACCTATTCTCAATCCTGGACCTTTCCTGTAAGTGGCAGGGTAACTAATGGAGGGAAAAAACTGGACCGGGCCAATGTGACTTTATTTAAATCCGGAACCCAGGTCAACCAGGTGGTTACCAGCAGTAATGGTAAGTTTGAATTTGTATTGGAACCCGATGCCGACTACATAATTACCGTTACCAAGCCCGGATTCATTACTAAAAAATTTAGTTTTAATACTCAAAATGTTCCCTCTGATCGTGCCAAACAAGGTTTTGGAGGAGTGGATCTTTCTGAAATTGTAATATTTGAGATACCTAAAGGAGTTGATGTTAATGAATTGAATAATATACTCAGTCAGCCCATAGCCAAATTCGCTTACCAGGATGCCGGCAAGGATTTTAATTATGATGAGAATTATACCCGGTCTATCCGCTCCAAGCTTGATAAATTGGCCGATGTGCAGAAGAAAGCCGAAGAAGAAGATAAAAAGAAGTCAGAAGGTGATAAGGCCATAACTGAAAAATTCAATTCTGTTGTAAGTAAAGCCGACAAGGCTTTTACTGCAAAAGATTATGTGGCAGCCAAGGCGGCCTACAATGAGGCATTGGGCTTGAAACCGGGAGAATCCTCTATTAAAAGCAAACTGACTGAAATAGATAATTTAATTGCTAA
>JAEUTS010000077.1 GCA_016787005.1 Bacteroidia bacterium | reverse complement strand
TTCAATACATTTTTCATACTGCTTCTGTTTATAATAGATCAAACTAAGCTCGAGATAATTCTCGGGAGATGGTTCGGCCTTTGCTTTCTGCTCAATAGCTGAACTGGTTTCCGACATCAATGATTCCAGTTTTATCAGTTCATCATACAACTTCTTTATGCTTCCATGTCCCGGACTGATCGCCAGGCCCTTTTGAACAATTTCTTTCGCCTCCGATATTTTACCCTGCCCCTTTAACCAATTGGCGTAATAATAATAGTACCCGGGGTTAGTTGAATTCAACGAATAAGCTTTACTAAAATTCTGCTCAGCTTCCTGTTGATTACCCATAGCTGCCTTCAGAATACCCATATTTAAATATAAATATGAATAGTCCGGCCATAGCTTTATGGCCCGCTCAAAATAATCCTGTGCAATTGCATAGTTGGCCTTTGCCATTTGCGAATTACCATAATTCATTAAGCCGCGCGCATTTTTAGGACTCTTTACTGTCACGTCATACCACAAACTTTCCCCGGTACTCCATACTTTATTACGTTGATGAACGCCATAGGCATGGCTTAACAAAAAAAGAATTGCAATGCTCAATACAATCCTCTTCGCACGTTTATCAACATCACCTACATAACGATCGATTAATAATGTAGCACCCCCAACAAATGCAATAACCAAACCTATGTAGGGAAAGAAAGGGCGGTGATCATTCAACACCTCCGCTAAAGGAAATACACTGGATGTCGGAAGCAACGCAATAAAAAACCAAAGCAGCCCGAAAGTTACCGAACGGGTTGATCTGTTCCCCGATAACAACACCGCACCCGCAATCAAGCCAATAACGATCAATGAACCTGTTATCACCCGATCATCAAATACGTTGCGCACAAGCTCCCAATCAGTATCGGCTGAAAGGTTAAACGGCAAAAGAAAATTATTCATGTAATGAACAATGACAAAGGGCTGGGTTAACAGGTAATAATACCATTTACCACCGCCCGGAGTCCAATCGGGCGGAGTCATGACACGGGAAAAATAAAAATACAAAACAGAAAGTAAAATTGCCGGTGCAGCTGTAATAACTGCTTTTAAAAGCTGTTTGCGATGCTTCACCTTTAATATATCACAAAGGGGCACCTCTTGTTCAAACAATATTGCATAAAGTAATAGCAAAGGACCGAACATCATTGCAGGTTCCTTAACGAACAAACCCACGAGAACAGGTAACAAATAAATAAATTTCGATCTCCATTGGGGCAGGTATATATATACTACAAAGGCGAGCACAACCATCAAGGTTGAAAAAGAATCGGACCTTGAAATGATATAATTGATCGTTTCAGCGTTAGCTGTATGCAAACAAAAAAAGGCGCTTGAAAACAGCGCTAAATATCTATTCCACTTTCCGGAAGAACTGGATTCAATTATTTTCAGAAAGAAAAAAAACAGCGCTATTCCAAGTAAAACGAATGAAGTGAAAATAGAAACATGATAATAAAAAGGATCCGGATCTGCCTTCCCCCCGATCCAGTAGTCGGCCGCGTTTAAGGTGGTCACCCCCGGCCGGTAGACCTGATTCGCCGGCAATGAGCTGGTAGTACGGGCATCTTTGAAAAACAAAGGAATATTCTTGATGTCCCTTATATATGTGTTGCTTACAATAGTATGATCATCATCAAAATGAAAAGGATTATGAAAATGATTGGAATAAGACCAAAAAAGCAGGACAAAAGCCGCTGCAACAGATAAAAAAAATCCCGAATTGGAATAGCTAAATTTAGATCTCACTTCAGGAATGTTCATTTTAGTCAGCATTCAGAATTATACTCATCACAATTCACCTGATCAAATATAAAGAATCCTATAAAGTTATTGATAAATTTCACGAAGTCATTATTACACACAACTCCGGAAAGCACGCAGCGTAATTTAAACAGACTCAATCTCTTTTAAACCAATCCAGCTAAATCGTTTTGTTTAACTTTGTAATTCCATTTCAAATCGGCTATGAGCCTATTTAAAAAGTTAAGAGATCTGCTATACGAACCCCGCCTGAAGGGCATTGATCCTGATAGTGATGAATTACTTGTTGCTCATAGCCGGATACTTTTTGAAAAACCGATGATGCGAAATGTATTCGCGGAGTTTTATGATTTATGTATTCATCTTGACGAGAGCTATTTCAGCGGGGAAGGGAAAAGAGTAGAGATCGGCGCCGGGGTGAGTTTCTTTAAAAAAAATCATCCGCAAATATTAACTACCGATATTAAACAGGCCTCGAATCTTGACATGGTTGTTGACGCATTAAATATGCCTTTTGAAAACGGCAGTGTCAGGGCTATTTATGGCATAAATTGCTTTCACCATTTTCCGGATCCGGGCAAATTTTTTAAAGAGCTTGAACGTGTTTTAACAAAAGGCGGCGGGTGCATATTGATCGACCCGTATTATGGTTGGGTTGCCAAGCGCTTTTATAGCAGGATCTTTGAAAGCGAAGGCTTTGACATGACTCAAAAAACATGGACGAACGATTCGCTGGGATATATGAATGGAGCTAACCAGGCTCTTTCATATATAGTATTCGAGCGTGATAAGGAGAAACTGGAAACACTTTATCCCGACCTCGAGATCATTATTAAAAAACCTTTGAACAATTACCTGAGGTATTTATTGTCGGGAGGGTTGAACTTCAGGCAGATCCTTCCGTCATTCACTTCTCCGCTTATACGTCTTGCGGAATTTTTGCTTACACCATTGAACAGGATATTAGCCTTACATCACATAATTGTTATCCGGAAAAAATAAATTTTGCCTGCCTTTAGTATTTTATTTTTTCGCCTTAACTGCGTTCAGGTTATTTCTTGCCAGTTCAAAATTCGGATCTATTGATAACGCCTTTTCGCAAGCCCTGATCGCTTTTTCGTATTGCTTCAACTCATTGTAAGAAGCACAAATGTTATTATAAGCAGCCACATTATCAGGCTGCAGAGATATGACCTTATTGCTTTTGATAATACACATTTCAAAACTATGCAGGTTATAATAGATCAGACTTAAATTAAGGTAATTATTAACCAATCCCTGGACCTGAAGATTGCCACTTTGCTTTTTTCGCTCAATGGCTACATTGAGATTTCCTTTAGCCATTTCGAAATCAGGTTTAAGTTCAATTGCTTTCTTGCTATACTCAATTCCCTCATCAAAAAGAAAGAGGTTATTAAAAGCGGAGGCTGCATTATTTAACGCAATATAATTTCCGGGATCAAGCATAAGTGCCCGTTCACTTGCGGCAATACAATTGAAAAAATCTCCGACCTGGTAATACTTTACTCCGGCATTTATAAGTGCATTTATATCATTACTAGTATAAATCGAGAATTGGGAAACCTCCTTTTGAACATCCTTATTATAGTTCCTTCCAATAGCCACAATCGGGGTTCCGTCTATTTCTATCTGATGCACCATTCCCTTAGGGGGCCAATTCGTTAAAAGGGAGGTGTCGTGTTTCGCCTGAACAGGTTGAATAATGGAATAATCCCAATCCAGAGAGGCTTCATTCGGCATTACATATTCGAGGTTGTTGTATTTTTTTATGAAATGTTCAACGCTTATACGCTCTCCGTAATAACACCTAACCCGTATTTTTCCATTCGGCCCCTTTTCAAGTGAATCGGCATTTTGGGCGATCCATTCGACTGCATATCGCAAAGAAGTCCCGTAATAATCAATGTCAAATTTTTTAAAAGCTCCCTTAACACCCCCAATGGCAGGGCTGAAATAAAATGTTTCAAACTTATGGTATTTAGCCATAAACAATGCAGGTTCAAACATAAACACTCCTAAAAGAGCAAGTATCGGATATTTCAGGTATTCGGTTATTTTCCGTACAACATGAACGGCACCAGTCCACATCGCGGCACAACATACAACGAGCGGCGGATAAACAAAGGTTACATGGCGCCATCCGTCAAATATTATTGACTTTTGATAGATTATGTATGCAACAGGAAAAATGCTTGTAAAAAGTATCATCAAAAAAAGATCACCATTAATGAATTCATTGAAATTTTTCCATTTGTAAATTATGATCGGAAACAGGAAAAAGGAGCCGCAGATGAACAATGGAGTTGTGACGTAGATCCACATCGGAATGTAGTTCCAGGGAATTTCCCAGTAATGCGGCCTTGCTCCGTTAAAAAGATTACCAGAATCGAATTGCCATTTGGAAAAAGCCGATAATACCTCGAAAGGATGCTTGATTGGACTGATCAACGCATAAGGCCAGAATAGTACGGCAAAAATATATCCTCCCAGAATAGCTATTACAAATTTTAAAATAGCCTGTTTGTTCTGCAACAGGTCGGCTACTGATCGTTTTTCTGACCTTAAAATTTTTATTACCAGGAATAATCCGAAATAAGCCACCAACATCAACCCGCCAATACGAATTGAAAGTGAAATGCCGATTGAAACAATCGCACCAATAACAGTTGACCAGTGAATAAGAGGATAGGTTCTGACAAACCGGATGATAAAATATACAGAAGCCATGTATGCCCCGGCAAACGGAATGTCTTTTGAGTTAAACATGGAATGACCAAAATAAACAGGTGATAAAAAAACAAACAACATTGCCAGTACTGCAACTTTCCAGTTTGATATTTCTCTCGCAGTTAATCCGGTGAATAGAATTCCGATGAAACCGAAAATGGCTATAAAAAAATGTCTTCGCTCATAAATATCCCCCTGATTATTCCTGTTAACAATGGCTCCAAGCAGATCAAAAAACGGCCCATAAAAATGCATTACGCCATTCGGATCCAGGTAACTTTTGTCCTTACCAAACGATGTATAAAACTTAAGTACACTGTTTCCATATTCCTGCATCAGGTATTCGTCCCAGCAAATACCGTATCCGGAGCTTGAAAAAATCATGACACACAAAATGAAGCCGGCAAGAATAAAGAAGGCCTTTCTGAAATTCTCTTCAGAAAAATATTTATTTAGCTGATCTGATGCTGACATAAATTCAATTAACTCCCCGAAGGCACTATAGTTGCTTAAAATTATAAATAAATAGGTGAGATAAACCCGGGTGTCGAATTATTTTATACGCATAAAAATGAGGTAGTATTTAAGAAAGCATCACCAGATCCCGAAAAGATTCCTGATCATCGCCTTTCCCCACTTTTGCTTTCCATAATCCTTTTCAAGGCTTGCCCTTAATTCAGCGGATGTGTATATTTTACTTTTTGACTTAGGCAGCGACAGCAAAGCCGGCTCGGGCTTTTTAACCTCAACGCTTTTCGCGAAATAAATTACACCGCCATCTTCCGTCGCAATGCCAAGAATAGCTCCAGGCAATCCGAAAAAACTTTCGGGCCCGGTCGATACCATAATTTCATTGCAATACCAGGCATATAAACGGACACTGTCATTTGCCTGCCAAACAGCCTTCCTGCAATTATAACCACAGATCGTCCTATGCTTATCTGTTATTTTCCATTTACGCGTGTATAACGTGTCTGATACATAAACATGCTCACCCCATATTTCCTTAATAGTTAACCGGCTCTTACTTTTGTAGTTTTGACACACCGTATTTTTGCTCGTAGCCCACCAAAGATTCTCCTTCAACTCGCTCTCCTGCGGTTTAAACAGAGATATGCTATCATTAAAATAAAGCTCAAAAATATCAACCTTACTCTTATCCGCCTCCTTTATCCATTCCTGCACATCCGGCTCTGATTTAAATTTTTTATACAGGTTGGTTTTACGTTCGAACTCAATCTTACCACACGTTATCTGGGCCTGAAATACACTCAGAATAAAAAATAAAAGTCCTGTCAATAGGAAACACTTAGAAATATTCATTCTCTTCCTTTGTTTTAGCACTGTTAAATTTAAACACGGCCTTTAACATTATGTATCTGCCTATAACATTTGTTTTCGTATCTGTAACAACATTATCCCAAACATTACGATCGGTATTAATATTTTGATTTAAAATATCCATTGCAACAACTGAAACTATAAAATTTTCGTTCTTCAAAAAATTTCTACCCAGCGAAGCATTCCAGAGTAAATAATTGATATTATAGCCTGCTGTCCGCCTGCTATTTATATGGTAAACAACATCACTTTCAACGACAAATCGTTTGGCAAACTGAATACTAAAGTATGCGTTATATGATTGAGAAGAATAAGGCAAACTACTTTTTAAGTTTAAAGTGGAAACGGGATCATTGAAATCACAATTTCCTCCAATTGCAAAAGTATACTCCTCAAGTTTTAAGGTAATGTCTAACCCTCCCCCGCTGGAAGTTTCTTTTGTAATATTTTTTTGACCATTAATATAATTGGCACGACTGCTTACACTGCCATTGACATGGGGAGAAAGTTCAATGACCTTTTTAAAGAGCGGAAGATTTATGTATATGTGGGCATTTGCATTATAATTGCCATTCACATTGACTACCTGAGTGATCGTCCGGCCCAGATTATCATATACAATAGAATTACTGAAGTCATTATTTGTTGTTACTACATCAATTGAAGCCCAAATGCCTTTTCCTGAGACCATCCTATATGAATTGAAACTTGCATTAAACTTATTGATAAAAGTGGGTAACAAGTTCGGGTTTCCCAATCTGATCTGGTTTGGATTTGAATTATCAGGAACAGGTTGCAATTGATTTATACTCGGCTGCCGTGAATCAGTAAAGTACTGGAAATTTAACCGGGCGTTATCACTGAATTTATACATGTGGGTTAAATAAGGCAGAACATTATTTACCAACTGGGTTACTTTTTGATTAGCAGCTAAATTGTCATTACTAATATAAACCTGCCTTACCCTTAACCCGGTCGCAAATCGCTGCTTTTTAACTTCATAAATAAACTTCAGCCCTACGCGGTTAGTGTTTCTGATATTCCTGAAATTATTAGTAAATAAACTGTCCTTCAATGAATAATCTCCATTATAAAATTTCAACGCCCTTTTGTCCTGGTTGCCTGTCGTTAAAAAATAATCATACGAAAATTCAAGTTTAATTTTCTTCGTGATGGGTTCTGTATAGACAAGACTTGCACTATGCGATTGGTTACCGTTTTCACTTTTCTTTTGCTGATTAATACTGTCGTTAGCTGCTATAGCACTCACAAATGAAGTGTTGTCAGATTTTAAAATTCCATTTGACTCCGAATTGCTAAATGTATAATTATATGTTAAAACCAATAACCTCTCGCGCTTTTTAAAATTCCGCTTAAGCCTGCCATTGGTGTTGATATCATATAATTTTCCATCGTTTGTATTATACACATTTGTTTTTCGCGTTAATTCTCCAACATTACTCATGAAATCCGTAACAGAATTACTCGAAGTATTATCAAGACTGACTTTTAATCTTGGTTTAATTTCCAGGTCTGTTAAAGAATCAAGTGTATAGTTTAAAGTGCCATTTAACCCATGACTCTGTGTTTGCTGCAAATTTTCACTCTGGTTAGTTGTAGAGTAACTTGAATCCGTTAAAAAATATTGTGATCTTGTTTGTGTTCTGCTTTTTAGTTGAGTGTTGGTATATGAATAATTCAATGATAGTTTAGCTCTTTTACTAAGTTTATCCGCGTAATACAAGCCCGTTTTTAATGTCTGCGGGACCCCATTCCGGTTGTTACTATTATTGTAATAAAAGGTGGATCCGTCTTCGTTTTGCTGCATATTCATCTCATCATTTAAGCCATACTTATACATATCTCCCCAGCCCAGGGTTGAACGAGGAGTGTTACTTCCCAAAGCAAAAACCGACACCTTTTGTTTATTAGTGAATTTATTTGCAAGCAGTTCACCTTCATGAAATGTTGTAAAATCGGTTGCAGCAGACATCTTTCCGAAATAGCCCTTTTTGGCATCTTCTTTTAATTTGAGATTAATTATTTTCTGAACATCATCAACCGCATTATCAGAGGAAACATCGTTCTTTTTCTCATATACCTGAACCGATTCAATTGTATTTGCATTTAGATTTTTCGTCGCAGTAGTCGGGTCACTTCCGAAAAATTCATCACCATCTACAAGAACTTTGTCAACCTGCTTTCCCTGGGCAGTTATTTTCCCCTGCCCATCTACCTGTATTCCCGGAAGTCGTTTAAGTAAATCCTCAACCGTGGCATTGGGCTTTACTTTGAAAGAGTCTGCTGTGTAAATCAACGTATCGCCTTTGTAATAGATGGGGTCCTTAAATGCATAGATCACAACTTCATTTAAGCTATGGCTTTTAGGTGGTAAGATAATCCTGCCAAAGTCGAAAGTATTGTTTGTATTACTTCCAAACAAGTAATAGTATTGATCACCGAACAGGGGATGAGAGATCACGACCTGGTAAGTATCAACAGGAATTGCCGCCAACTTAAAAAAACCTCCACTGTCGGAACGCGTATAAGCAACCAGAGATGAATCCTTCAGTTTAACAGCCATTATTACAGCATAACGCAAAGGAGATCTTGCTGCTGTATCCTGTGTATTCCCTGCAATACTCATATGTTGCGCAAAAAATACGGGAGAAAAAAGCAAAAAAATAAAGGTCAGAAATTTATGCATATGTGCTAATAATGCGTAAACATGTAAAAAGTCACAAAATAAATTCAGAAATTATAACCTACTTTTTACTGCCCGACCGTACGCTGCTGCTGAATGTATTTCAGGTTTGTCTGAACTGTTTCAAAACCCGGACGTAATTTAAGTGCCTCCTGGCAGGCCTTTTCCGCCTCACTCCAGTTTTGCATTTTGCTGTAAGCCGCACAGATATTATTGTAGGCCTCCGGAAAATTTGGCCTTAATTTAATAGCCATTTTAGCAAATTCTATGCAAGCGTCATATTTAAGGCCGTTAAAATACATTGTACTCACCTGTAAGAATTTTTCGGGGGTTGGATTGGCCTTTGCTTCAGCAGCTGTCCTATAAACACTTTCATTGCGTTCACTTATATTCTTCAGGTTTTGAATAGCCACCTCAAAATTTGGCCTGTACTTAACCGCCAATCGGGCATAATCAACCGATTTATCCCATTCGCCCAGCTGATTATAACAGCAACTCATATTGTTGTATGCATCGGCGTTGGTTGAATCTAATTTTATCACTTCAATACAAGCGTCAATACACTCCTTGTATTTTCCGTCATTAAAATAAGCAAGACTCAGGTCAATATAACTCTGAGGATTTTTAGACGTTTGCGCTTTTTCCTGTTCTCTCTGCGTTATTGTTTTCCTGTTTCGGGCTATATCAACATACTTCAACACCTCCGGATCATTTGGAAATAATTTATACGATTCACCCACCAATTTATCCAACTCATCCCACATATATTTATCAGCATACACATTCATTAAAACATATCGTGAAAAAATATGACCATCACTTAATTTCAATGCCTGCTTGAGGAGTGGAATGGCTTCATCCAACCGCTTTCGTCCGCATAAATACTGGGCATAAAAATAGAACGGATCGGGCGTGTTAAAACCAAGTTGAATAGCCTTCTTAAAATTCACCTCGGCCGCTGCAGTATCATTGGTATTCGACTTAACCATAGCCATATTAATATATAGATAGGAGTATTCAGGCATAAGCTCAATGCCCTTTTTGAAATAATCCTCCGCTTCTTTGAACTTTTTATCTGCCATTAAAGCTAAACCCAGGTTCATCAAGCCCCTACCGTTACCCGGACTTTTTTGCGCTACATCTTCCCACAAAGACAATTCGGTTTTCCATACTATATTCCGTTGATAGGTGCCATATGCATTTGCACTCAACAATAAACCGATGCCGCCATACAGCAGCCAACGCGAAGCAGTATTTGTTTCAAAAATCACTTTGTGTTTGAGGATCAACAAATAGATGGACCAGCTGACAGCAATGATCAATCCTATGTACGGGAAAAAAGTACGGTGATCATTTAACACCTCCGAAAAAGGTATAACACTTGAAGTAGGCAATAAGGCGATA
Source organism: Bacteroidia bacterium (assembly GCA_016787005.1). Classification (GTDB taxonomy): domain Bacteria; phylum Bacteroidota; class Bacteroidia; order JABDFU01; family JABDFU01; genus JABDFU01. The sequence continues at coordinate 3,751 of JAEUTS010000077.1, read as the reverse complement.
AAAAACCAGAAAATACCAAAAGTAACAGGCCGCGTTTCCTTTTTATGACTTAATTTAAATGCAAGCCAAACCATACTAATAATAAATATCATGCCGACAAAAAAACGATAATCAAGTATGGTCTCCAACTCTTTCCAGTCAGTATCCGCGCTCAGGTCATTCGCGAAAAAGAAGTTTTTAAAATAATGAAGTATGACAAAGGGTTCCGTAATAAGATACTTGTAACGCGACATCCCTCCGTAAAACTGTGTTGGAGGTGTTGCTGAACGTCCATAAGCAAATATCAATACACCGATCACCAATCCGACAAAAACAGGAACAGAGATCGCTTTGATCCTGGCCCGGTATTGTTTTTTCAGCAAAGAGTCAACGGGCAATTGCTCTTCAATCAGTAATTTGTAGAAAAATAATAACGGGACAAATATCAGTGCGGGTTCTTTAACTGTAAAACCTATAACCATTGGCAAATAATAGGCATAGTACTTCCGCCAATCAGGTTGATAAATATAAACTACAAACGCGGCAATGATCATCAACGTAGAAAATGAATCCGAACGCGCTATTATATAATTGATTGTTTCGGCATTTGCTACATTCAGCCAAAACCAGCTGACAGCAAATAAGGCGGCGTACTTGTTCCATTCACTTTCTATTGTCCGGTTAAAAATCTCAAACACAAAGAAAAAAAGCAGAATACCAAGCATAACATAACTAATAAATATGGACAAATGAAAGTATCCCTGCCTTGGCATTAAGCTGTCATTAAATTGCCGCATAACCCAATAATCGATCGCATTTAAAGTGGTTAATCCAGGGCGGAAAACCTGGTTCGGAGGGAAGGAACTAAACGTACGTGCATCCTTAAAGAACAACGGTATATTTTTAATATCCCGTATATACATATTGTTATAAATAGTATGTGAATCATCAAAATGGAAATCGTTATGAAAATGATTTGAATAAGTCAAACATACCGCTAATACAGAAAAGGCGGCGAGTACATAAAAAGTGCGGTTAAATGATTTTATGAGTTGTAACATTGTATCCCAAAATTAACAGTTTTATTTATAAGTTCTCTCACTATAGTTTAAACCGCGGTTGATACATAAACTTGTATATTTACGCTGCAAAATATGCCTGAAAATTCAATCAAAAACAGCCCGAATGCCGAGATGTCCTTCCTGGATCACCTGGAAGCATTACGTTGGCACCTGGTACGTTCGGCAATTGCAGTAGTTACGCTTGGTGTCACCCTTTTTTTTATGAAAGATCTCGTTTTCGACACTATTATTTTAGGTCCGAAACATACTGATTTTTTAACATACCGGTTGATGTGCCGCTTTTCGCATTTTATAGGAGCAGGAGAAAACCTCTGCATTAATACCATTCCATTTTCCTTAATAAATACTGAGCTTGCAGGTCAATTTACCATGCATATGTGGATCGCCTTTGTAGGTGGATTGATCATTGCTTTCCCCTATATTTTATGGGAAATATGGCGTTTTATAAAACCAGCCCTGAATGACAAAGAACGGAACAGCACCTCTGGTTTTGTTTTTTTTGCTTCCATACTCTTTTTAACCGGCGTTCTGTTCAGTTATTATATGATTGTACCATTAACGATCAACTTTTTAGGCTCTTACCAGGTAAGTACAGAGATATCGAATACAATTACAATGGATTCATATATTTCAACGGTAACAACGCTTACACTTGCAACAGGGCTCGTGTTTGAACTTCCCATTGTTGTTTACTTTTTAACCCGTTTTGGAATACTCTCTGCCGCATTTATGCGGCAATACCGCAAACATGCCGCGGTGGTTATACTTATTGTAGCAGCTGTTATTACTCCTTCGCCCGATATTTCCTCGCAACTGCTGGTCGCCATACCATTGTATATACTATACGAAGCAAGTATTTTTGTATCCCGTTATGTAGAACGCATCAGGGCTAAACGAATTTAAAAACTATACCGAACACCTTTTAGCATGCAACGGTTTCGAATCATTCTCATCATAATATTTGCATCTGTATTCTGCGTCGGATTATTTAAAAACATTTCCTACCCGCTCCTTTGGAACGATGAATCGGAGACGATCATGACCGCGGAAAAAACATTGCAGTTTGGCTATCCAAAAGTGCATGATGGGAAAAACATAATTTATTTGCCGGACGAACCCACATGGATAGGCTACAAAAAAGAAATTGATGCAAATATTACAATTCCATGGGGCAGCTATTATTTTGCAACTATAAGCGCTTTCCTTTCAAATCAAACCGACGACATCTATCTTAAATCAGCTTTAGCCCGAATACCATTTGCGGCAATAGGTTTATTGGGTCTGATCATATTTGCGCTTTCTGTCAAAGAATTTTTCAATGATAAAAGCACTTATCAAAAATTTATTATAGCTTTTATAGCTATCGAAATTTTTTCGGTCGCACTCTTCCTGCACATGAGGGAGGCGCGGTATTATTCCCTCGTTATATTTATGACTGCCTGTTTTTTTTATGTTTTTATCAATTACTTTTTGCACCGCAAATACTCTTTTAAAAAGTATTTACTGCTCATGGTGCCGGTGCTATTCATCACCTACCAGATAAACATAATTGCCTTTGCAACCTGCTGCCTTACAATTGCCATTTACGAGATTGCAGGACGTGTAGCTGTAATTTTTTCAAATGACAATAAAAAACAGAAAGTCCGTTTGAAAGAACTAATAATTCCAGCACTGAAAAATCTTACCCCTTTGTTCATCACAGCTATTATCATCATTCCGTTCATTATTTTTTACGATACATTTAATACCGCGGCAAGAGCCAAAGCACACTATGTAAACATGCCGGGATTTCTTCCTCAACTGGACAGGATTATTTTTATTCTGAAAACTATGGAGTTCTTTTACCCTGTGGTTTTCATGAAGGCTTTACAAGTAATTGTCTGGTTCAGAAATAAACAAGTGCCGAATCTTAAAGCAGATCCCCAAAATAATATCCTGGAGAAACTGACATTCTTTATGAGTTCATTTTTCATCATTTTCTCACTCTTTGCCGCTAATATGCCGTTCTTATTTATCAGATATTTTATTGTGCTGCAGCCCATCATGACATTAATATTACTTACGGACATAATCATAGTATCAAAATATATTTCCTCCCATGTAAAAAAGAATTTAAAATTGTTCATAAGACTTACCCTTGCCGTCATTTTCATACGGCTTGTTTTTATCAGCCTCGGAGAAAAAATTAATTTACAAAAAAACTATATTTATCAGATCACACATCAATTAAAGGGGCCACTCGACTATTTAATTCCGTATGTTAAAGAAAACTTTAAGAATACGGAAGATCTTGTACTTGCAACTAACTATGAAGAATTATCATACATATATTATCTGGGCTGTAAAGTCACCTTAGGCTATATGAATAAAAACTTAGAAGAGGATTTGAAATATCAACCCGACATAATGATCTACAGAAAAAAATGGGGCCACAACCCTGAACATTATAACAACTTCATTCAAAAGGCAGCCTATAACAAGGTCGCATTTCCTGTGTACGATTCACCTGTGAATAACATTGCAGAATTCTATGGAAACATGGAACACCAGTTTAAAACCAAAATGGCAACAAACGAAGCCGATAAAACGGAGATACTTATCAGGGTAAAATAACACTTGCCGGTAAAATATAGAATAGCTTAATGGAGAAACAAAAAAATAAAAATCCCAAATCGACTACCACTAATCCG
>JAEUTS010000024.1 GCA_016787005.1 Bacteroidia bacterium | reverse complement strand
ACAAAGCTCACCGATGGAGGGCAGGAGAGTCAATGCGGCTGGCTCAAAGACAAATTCGGACTTTCATGGCAGATTGTTCCGTCTGTTTTAGGTAAACTGATGAGCGATCCTGTGAAGAGGCCAAAAGTAATGGAGGCGTTTTTGAAAATGAAAAAATTTGATATTGAAAAATTAATGCAGGCATAATCATTTTTTGATGAAAAAAACGGAACAGATATATAGTTGCATACTGATGACCTGTTTGTCAACTTTGGCGAAAGATACAGTAGATGGAAGGCTTTTATGAGTGATAGGTCTGAAAACCGAATTACATGGTAAAACAAAAGTACAGTTTTGATGAAATTTAGGCTTACAAGTTACAACATTTGAACCTTTTGATGTTTATAAAATGTATCTGGTAGTGAAAAAACAGTATGATAATCTTATAATTTCAACGGACGTTGGGAGGAATGGCATGTGTATTGTGATATATAAATCATTATAAGTCAGAAATGGGGAATGAACTATAAAAACCAAAGCACAGATTAAAGCTAAAATTGTCATAGCACTTTTTTTTGTACAACTATCATTCGTCGGAATGGGGCAGGAGGATAGTGACTCAACAGAAACGACCGAAACCACAGACACCGAAGTGTACAGCGGAAAGGCGCTTATGGTATATGGTGATGGATTTATGTATAGTGTTAAAGCTCCCAAGGGCTGGAAGGGCGATACCGCGATATCAAATGAGTTTTACGCCAATATTATTTTTTACGAGATCGAGCAGGATTTGGTGCTTGAAAGGGTAGTAATACAGGTTTATACATTCAAAAAGGAAAGCGAGAGTTTGAAAGAGGATTTGAATGGAGACATAATGAATTTCAGGGAAGAGAATAAAAAAGCCGAGGAACAGGATTTTTCGATCAGTCATTCGAGTTACAAGTGTTTCTCCAAGCTCGTTTTTGTAAAGGATAATTTATATCAGTACCTCGTATATGTCGATCCCGGCAGGAAATATCAGAGCGGCGTTTCTATTTCGATGAATACGCATAACAGGAAAGCTAAAGAAAGCGAACTGAAAGCTTTGCGGAAAATTGTTGCTTCATTGTCAATGATAAAAGGATAATAAATACCATGGACACATTTATCAGCGATATATCAAAAAAGGAATTTCCTATAACGGAAAAGGTTTTAGGCAAGTTTATACGACCTTCAATTTTCGCTAAGATCAGACAGGAGTATCCTGACTTTAAGGTTTCAGGCTGTATTTCAACCAATGAACTTAATGTATTTCGTCAAAAATACATTTCATCTTTTATGGTGAAAGAGTTAAAAGAATTGTCGGAATTGGAAGAAACTGTTCTTAACTCATTGAAGAGCGAAAACACTTTGGTGGATAAGGTAGAAGACGCTCTTGAAACAAGATTAACAACGGGGCAGCGTATTGCTGATAATGTTGCATCATTTGGAGGTAGCTGGACATTTATCATTTCGTTCAGCCTGTTTATTCTTGCATGGATAGTTGCCAATATATTCTGGCTGGCAAACAAAGGTTTCGATCCTTACCCCTTTATCCTGTTGAACCTGATCCTTTCATGTGTCGCGGCTTTCCAGGCACCCGTTATTATGATGAGTCAGAACAGGCAGGAAGAGAAAGACCGGGAGCGGGCGAAAAAAGATTACATGATCAACCTTAAATCGGAACTGGAAATAAGAATGCTGCACGAAAAAATTGATCACCTGATTATGCACGAACAGCAGGAGTTGATTGAGATCCAGAAAGTGCAGATCGAAATGATGAATGATATACTTACCCGTATTGACAGAAAGTAAAAAATATGTATAACCAGGAGACTGCTGAAAGTTCAATTACCAATAAAGTAAATGCAATGGAAACAAAAAAGTGTCCCGAATGCGGCGAAACGATAAAGGGCCGCGTTGACAAAAAGTTTTGTTCTGATCTGTGCCGCAATGCCTATAATAACCGTCAGAACAGCGACAGTACAAACTATGTACGAAACATAACAAATATCCTGCGTAAGAACAGGCGTATTTTATCCGAATTCATTACTCACGACACAGCCAAAACAACGAAGAGCAAGCTAATTGAGAAAGGATTTATGTTCAATTACTTTACCAATACTTATACTACTAAAAAGGGGGTAACCTATTATTTCTGTTTTGAGTACGGATACCTGCCCCTTGAAAATGATTATTATTTTTTGGTGAAGAGAGATGCCGAAAGGCAATAAGCGGTTTAAAGGGATTTTTGCTACTGATGCATTCTGTTTATCAGGATTTACACTTTCTCGCGTGAAAGAAAGCTTACTCCTATCAGTTTGAGTATAAAGTAAATTAAGGAAAGAAAAATAAAAATGTAAGGCGACATTCCCAAAATTAGTAATGTCCATCCCGTACGGTTGCCCGACTCGCTAAGCAGCTGGCTTTGTTTTTCAAAATCATTTGTAAGCATTGTTAATAGTTCCTGCTGAAGGCTTTGGTAAAGATCAAGAGCCGGCCTGAGAATTGTTAACCTGAATTTTTGTAATTCTTCATTGCTTTTTTCGTTGCTTGCCAATAGCTGTAAATAAGTCCGGTAAGCTTTCCCATACGATTCGTTTGCGGCATCAATTTTTTTCAGCAGTTCCTGTTCTTCCTTGTTATCAGAACCGAAAGAACTTTTGAGGTTCACGAGGTTGTCCTCATTATTTTTTATTGCCAGGGATAGTCTTTCTTTTACTTTAGCTACCTCGCCGGAAGTTGAATCAGGACTCAGTGTCAGGTTAAACAATGAGCGTTGAATAGTTGAACTGCTTATAAGAATGGTATGCGTAGCATGAATGGCTTTGTTTTTCGACGAAATAATTGCGGCATACTTCTCATTTGTTTTTTTTGCGTTTATAAACTGCAAAATTTGAGATATGATGATTATAATGGCAAAAAAGACAAAGAAAATTGAAACAAGTTTATCCTTGCCATCAAATTTTGAATCGTTATTAGGTATTATCTGGGTCATACGTTAACTTATACAATTACAATATTAATAATAATTTTTCCTATCTGCTTCAATCTAATCACACCTGCACATTTCATTTTCTCCCGTTACTTCTATTATTGTTGATATTGAATCACAATCGCCAACTATGATCAGTATTGAATGCCCGTCATGTGTATATCCTTCTATCGCATATTTAGGACAGGGTTTGGCATGTACTTCACTTTTGCCGTAATTTACATCTCCTTTTTTCATCATCTCTTTTATATCATCCTCACTGATACCGAGACACATCAGCTTGCAGCCGGCATGCGGAGTAAATTCAAGTTTCTGCGAATTCAATTCTTCCATTTTCAGAGTGCCCGGCATTTGACAAGCTTTACCTTTTGTAATAATACTTACAAGTAAACAGCCTAATAGTAAACCAAAGCCATAAAGCCTGAATCTTCTCCACAGATCTGAATCTTTTTTTATAAGGGACATTTATTTTTTATTGAATACCGTGCACCGTTTACCGATCACTGGTCACCGATTACTTTTTTCATATCCCCGCCATCAGCAGGTCAAGGTCTTTATACTTTAGTTTTAACAGGTCGCCGAGGTATTTATTGGTAAGACTTCCGTTAAAAATATACACGCCATTACGAACGCCGGCGTGGTATTTCAGCATTTTTTCCACTCCGCCTTCTTCACCTATATCAAGAAGGATGGAGCCAAATATGGTGCTTAATGCATACGACGCAGTGCGGGAAACACGTGATGCAATGTTCGGAACGCAATAGTGTATAACACCGTGCTTACGGAAAACGGGGTTGGTATGATTGGTTGGTTTGGACGTTTCGAAACAGCCGCCCTGGTCTATACTTACATCAACAATAACCGATCCCACTTTCATATCAGCCACCATTTCTTCTGTAACAACCAATGGTGTACGGCCTTCTCTCGCACGCATAGCGCCAATAACAACATCGGCTGTTTTGAGGTGCTTCGCCAATACGCGCGGCTGTATGATAGATGTAAAAACACGTGTTCCCAATACACTCTGCAAGCGACGTAACTTGTAAACCGAATTGTCGAACACTTTAACAGAAGCACCCAATCCTAACGCGGCACGGGTAGCGAATTCACCTACTGTACCTGCGCCGAGAATGATCACTTCGGTTGGTGATATACCTGATATGCCACCAAGCATGGCACCCTGGCCGTTATTCACATTACTTAAGTATTCAGCCGCGATAAGTATCGACGCGCCTCCCGCAATTTCGCTCATAGAACGTATTACTGAATATATTCCTTCTTCATCTTTCAGCAGGTCATAAGCAATGGCAGTCACTTTTTTGCCCATTAAATGCTTTATATAACTTTCGGGCTGTACAGTAAGTTGTAAAGCCGAAAAAAGTGTTTGTTTGGGCCGCATGAATTCAATTTCTTCAGGTGAAGGAGGGGCGACCTTTACAATGATCTCGGAGTTTTTATATATTTCTTCGGGTGTATAAACAATCTGAGCCCCGGCTTCACTGTAATCGTGATCCTGGAAATTCGACATTTTGCCGGCATTGGTCTCTACAACCACCTGGTGCCCGTTATTAACCAGCAGGCTTACCGCGTCGGGAACAAGCGCCACACGGTTCTCCTGGAACGATATTTCGCGGGGAATTCCTATGTTGAGACGGCCTTTCTTTTTAGAAATCTCAAGGGTTTCTTCCTGCGGCATCAGGGCCGTTTGCGATAAGGATTTGATCAGGTCTTTAGATGACTTCATAAAGAATTTTTTAGGCCACTAAATTTAATCATTCTTGCCGAAAGTGTACCGTTTTTATTGTTAGTTAATCAATAACTTAATAACATGTAAGTCAATAACCCAATAACTAATAACTAATAACCCTTTCCGTACCATTTACGCTTATTTCCACTTCTACTGTATCAGCAGGCACCAATCCGGCTATTTTCTCCGGCCATTCGATAAAACACCAGGCAGCGGAGAAAAAATAATCTTCGTAGCCTATGTCATACACTTCTTCAATATTTTTTATGCGGTAAAAATCAAAATGATAGACCTTTGATCCGTTCTGTCCCAGGTATTCATTAATGATTGAAAAGGTTGGGCTGCCGGTATTATCTTTTACGCCAAGTTCTTTGCAAATGGCCTTAATGAATGTCGTTTTGCCGGCACCCATTACTCCTTTTATGGCAAATAGTTTTCTCCCCGGATTATTTTCCAGAAGTTTTGCCGCCGCCTCTTTAAAATCACTTATGTTTTTTACAGTTATGGAAGGCATATGTATGATTCTGACTTTGGAAAAAGAGTTTAAAATTTATATCCGACATTGATCGATAAGTTTGAATCTTTTATGTAGAGATCATTACTGTTGTTCTTGCCTGTATAATGAAACCGTGAAATCGCTAATTTGAAATTCGCTTCAAAGAATAATGCAGATTGGGTTTGCAGGTTATTGAATTGTAAGCCCAACCCGCCCTGCAGTAATGATCCGAACCGGCTCCATGGGAAGGGGTACTCAAATGTGATCTTCGTTTTGCCATCATATACCTGTATGCCATCATTTATTGATTCAATAGAGGTATTGGAATACAGTATATACCGCCAGGCCCAGCCAAAGGTGAAATAGGAGGTAGCTTTGCGTCGGTTTTCTTTCCCTAAAGATTGTTTTAATAATATAGGAAGCTGAAACTCATTCATTCTGAGCGTGTGTGTGAACGGAAATTTTTTATCATACAGTTTTGAATAACCGGGAGCAAAATAATACGAACGGAATGAAAGTCCCTGGTTCAGGTATTCAAGACCCGTTTCGATACCTGCGCCAAATAGTTTGTACGTCTTTTTAAAGCCCAGGTTGAATGCGAAACTGCCTTTCGTTTCAGTTGTATGATCTGTATTGTTGCGGTAAAAAGGAATGACCATACCTATATACATACGTTTGTTGGTACGTATTTTTTTTGAGGGTGGTGAGTCCTGCGCATGCATGCCTTGCGAAAATAAGCTGATTAATAGTATAACAAACCCGGTTGACCTGCAGGCCGCTATAGTATGTGATACATTTTTTTTCAAGATCAGGCTTTTCGTACAGCAGTTGTGGCATTGCCCTGTGCTGTTGGTGTAAGTACAATTTCTGTGATATTTACATGCGCAGGTCGGGTCAGGGCCCAGGCAATAGATTCAGCAATGTCTTCCGGTGTGAGCGGTTTAAGTCCGGCATAAACTTTTTTAGCGCGCTCTTCATCACCGTTATACCGCACAATAGAGAATTCTGTTTCTACCATACCCGGATGTATGCCCGTAACACGAATTCCATGCTGCAGCAGATCAAGGCGCATCGCCCTGTTCAGCGCGTCAACCGCGTATTTGGTGGCACAATATACATTGCCATTAGGATATACTTCTTTTCCCGCGATTGAGCCAACGTTCACGATATGTCCCTTTCCATGTTTTATCATCATTGGGGCAACGATCCTGGTCACATATAACAATCCCTTGATGTTGGTGTCGATCATTCGTTCCCAGTCGTCAATAACCCCTTCCTGTATTGCACTGAACCCGGCAGCGAGGCCTGCATTGTTTACCAATACATCTATTTTGCTCCAGTTTTCTTTTAGCGATTGAATGTTCTTTGTCACTTCTTCCTGCCGGCGGACATCAAAGCAAAGTGAAAGAACATGGGCGTTCGATATTTTTTTTATTTCTGCACTTAAAATGTCGAGTCGCTCCTGCCTGCGACCGGTTATAATCATGTCATAGCCATGTCTGGCCAGCAGCAACGCGGTTGCCTTGCCGATTCCTGATGTTGCACCTGTTACTAATGCTATCATACGTTTTACTTTTATTAATGATATATATTTTTTCTTCTCCATTTGGAGAAGGTGTTACGCCATTAACGGGACGAGTTGTTTAACTTGCTGTTCTTAAAACTATATGCAAAATAAATAACCAGCCCTGCTGCCAGCCAGCTGAAAAACCATATCCAGTTGGAGGCCGACATTCCTGTTAAGAGGAATGAGCAAGAGAGTAATCCCAGTACGGGGATCAGTGAAAGATCTTTTAAGAAGGATAGAATCGCCATTGTAATACAAAGAACAAAAAATACAAGCATAGGGATTGTGGAAGCGGCTGTTTCTTTGTTGATATTGAAGTTGTTTGTGATAAACCCGGGGATGAAATAAGAAACGAGCGCGAATGAGATCAATGTAGCGGCCGGAATTATCCATTTCCCGTTAATATAGGGCAGGCTGAATTTTTTATGAAGCTTACTGACAGATTCTTCACGACGAGGGAGCATCAATACTCCTCCGCAAACAAGCGCGAACGCAAAGAGGGTGGCTATACTCGTAAAGTCAAGTACAAATTTTTCATCTGTAAAAAGAATGGGGATGCCTACTACCAAACCTGTAATAATTGTTGAAAATGCGGGCGTTTTATATTTCGGATGAATAGATGAAAAGCGTTTAGGTAAAAGGCCGTCGCGGCTCATGCTCATCCATATGCGTGGCTGGCCCATCTGGAATACAAGTAAAACACTTGTCATTGCTACAACAGCGGCGATCGAAACGGTAAACAGCATCCATTTGACACCTTTCAGGTTAAATACTTCTGCAAGCGGATCGCTCACACCAAGCTTATTGTAGGAAACCATACCTGTAAGGACAAAGGAGAGGATGATATAAATTACAGTGCAAATAACCAATGAATTGATCATGCCGCGCGGCAGATCGGTTTGCGGGTTCTCACTTTCTTCAGCAAGTGTCGATACGGCATCAAAACCTATATAAGCGAAAAAAACTGCTGCCACGCCTTTCATTACCCCCCCAAAACCATTTGGCATGAAAGGTGTCCAGTTTTCAATATCAACGTAAAACAAACCCACTACGATCACCAGCGCAATAATGATAAGTTTTGTAATAACCATTGCATTACTGAAGTTGCGCGATTCTTTTACTCCCACATACACCAGCCAGGTAATAACAGCGTTTATACATACTGCAGGTAAGTCAAAAATAATATGAAGACCGCCAATCAGTGGCGCTGTATTCCATGCGTTCATTCCTTCGCCGGTTGTGTTATTTAAAAAGGCCTCGTGTGCCGATGTGTAATTTGTAGTGAGGTAGGCGGGCATGTGAACACCAACACCATCCAGCAGGTTGGTAAAATAACCACTCCACGAAAATGCCACGTAAATATTTCCTATTGAATATTCCATCAGCAAAGCCCATCCAATAATCCAGGCAAATAATTCCCCGAAAGAAACATAGGCGTATGTGTACGCGCTGCCGGAAGCGGGAACACGTGAAGCGAATTCAGCATAACACATAGCGGTAAACCCACAGGCCACAGCGCACATGATAAACAGGAATACAACTCCGGGTCCGCCATTGAAACAGGCATCACCCATACTGCTGAAGCTCCCGGCCCCGATAATAGCCGCTATCCCGAAAAAAGTAAGGTCGCGTACACGAAGTACTTTATTAAGGGAAACATGCTCTCCGGGAAGATCTTCCTGTTTTAAAGCCTGGGTGGCTGATTTTTTTCGGAACAGATCGTTAAAACTCATCACCATGTTGTTACAAGATGATAAAAGTATAAAATTTAAACCCAACTTATGCAATAGAAGGCGAAGAATGAGCCGCACTATTTGCATTAGTTGGGTTGATCCCGAATTAGAAAATCACCTTGAAGGTTGAATGAAATGAAGCCAGAAAGCTTGATTTTCTTAATGGCTATACAATAGATTTTTTCTAATGCATAGTTTGGGTTAAAGTGTTTTGTACTGGTTTGCCGGCTCAATCTTTAAGGTTGTAGTACCGGGTAAAACTAAAATTGAAGCTAAACGGAGTATAAGAAATAACTTTCATCGCAGATCACCTGACGACTGAAACGTGACCAACATAGTTGTGCGTAGTGCTGAAAATATCTGTCAATACGATTTTATATACATATACATCCTGCTGTACAAGGTTTCCGCTTTTATCCTGTACTTTTCCATCCCAGCCTATATTCAGATCGTCGGTTGTGAAAATAAGATTACCCCACCTGTCAAACACCATCATTTTATATTTGCTGATCCCGGAACCTTTTCCATTAAAGTTTTCATTAATATTATCCTCATTCGGAGAAAAGGCATTCGGGATATAAAAAGTGAACTGCGGTTTCACGGTTAAACACTTTACCGTGCTGTCGGCACATCCGCCAGAATCCCGCACAGTTAATTTGATACAGTAAATGCCGGTGTCAGAATAGGTGTGCGACGGGTTAGTTAATAAACTGCTGTTCGAAGTGCTTGACGTATCACCAAAATCCCATAACCAGCCTGCTGCCCGGGTCGACTTGTCTGTAAAATTAATTGATGGTTCATATATACTCACGCTGGTGGATGACATAGTAAAATCGGCTATCGGGGAAGAGGCGGTGATCTTTCCGGCTATAGTGAGTGTATTTACACAGCCATTCGTATCTGTCACAGTTAATTTAACCGGGTAAATTCCGGGTGAAACATAGGTGTGTGTATCTGTACAGGCTGTTGAAGAGTATCCATCACCGAAATCCCAAAAACAAAAGGCTGCATTGGGAGTGTTATTGGTGAATGTGACAAGCAAAGGTGAACAACCTCCGGTAATGTCAGATGTAAATTGTATTGTGGGTGGGGGAGTTGCAGTTACCGTAACTACCGATGTTGCTGCAGGAGTTCCGCACCCATCAGTAACACTTACCGTATATTCAGTAGTTGCAGTTGGGTTAACAGTTATGTTCGGACCGGTTAAACCTCCGGGCATCCAGCTATAGGTGTAAGGCGCACCCATTCCTCCGCTCGCATTCGCGCTTAACGGAGCCGAACCGCTATCGCATACCGTTTGTGTACCTGATGCATTTATGATTAGCGGGGGGTTAAGCGCGACAATAACAGTTTTTGTTACCGTACATCCTTTTGAATCAGCAATTATTATTGTATACGTGGTGGATGTGGTCGGGCTGACATTTACAGTAGGGCCAACTAATCCGTCAGGCAACCATGAATATGTATAAGAAGGTGTCCCACCTGAAGCGGTAATGCTCAATGTTGTATTTTGCCCCATACATACAGTTTGAGGTGTCGGATTAGTAGCAGTTAAAAGCGGGGGCTCTGTAATGGTCGCACTGGTAACTGTGGTACAGCCATTCACATCGCTTACTGTAACGGAATAGGTTCCCCCCGCTAAATTACTTGCTGTAGCCGTGTTCTGAACGGGTGATGTGTTCCATGTATAATTATAGGGTGAGGTGCCGCTCGATGCCGTTACTGTAATTGTACCATCAGGAGTTCCTTTACAGGTCACATCGGTTTTTCCCGCAATTGCAGCTGAAGGACCGGGAATACTGCTTACGATAGCCGGTGCTGATTTAGAACAACCTTTATTATCCGTAACGGTTACCGAATATGTTCCTGCGGCAAGTCCTGAAACGGTTTGGGATACAGCGCCACCGGGTGACCAAAGAAATGTGTATGCACCTGTACCGCCTGTCGGACTTACAGAAACCTGTCCGGTACTGCTTCCGCAAGGTGTGGTTGTAGCTGCAGCAACGATCACGAGGTCGGGTGGACTCGCGATTGTAATGACTGTATCAGCCTGGCAGCCTCCTGCAGTAATTGTAACCGAATAAGAGCCGGGTGATAAACCTGTAACAGAGGCTGTGGTTTGACCAGAGCTCCAGTTGTAAGTATATGGAGGAGACCCTCCGGCTGTCACAGTTGCAGATCCATTGTTGGCGCCAAAGCAGGTTATATCTGTTGAAGTTGCATTTATAGTAGCTGAGCCTGTCCCCGCAACTGTTGTCGTTGCAGTTTGACTGCAGGTATTAGCATCGGTTACTGTTACGGTGTAAGTAGCCGCAGCTAACCCTGTAGCTGTTTGAGCTGATGAGTTGTTACTCCAGGAATAAGAGTATGCGGGTGTGCCGCCTGTTGGTGTTACACTCGCGGTTCCGTTATTGTTACCGCAAACAGAAGGACTGCCTGAAGGAGTTGGAATGTTAATTGCAGAAGGTTCCGTAATTGTAACATTTGTGCTGGCAATGCAGCCGTTGCTGTCGGTTATTGTAACTGTATAGGTGCCTGCAGATAAACTGCCAATGCTATTGGTTGGTGTGGGAAGTACATTGCTGGACCCGTTACTCCAGCTGTATGTGTAGCTGGCAGTTCCGTTCCCGGCTGTAACTGTTGTGTTTCCATTACTTAATCCGAAGCAGGTTACGTTGTTTGTGGCACCAATTGTGGCAGTTATTGCCCCGGCATTTGTAATTGAAGCTGATGATATATTTGTACAGCCCATCGCATCGGTAACTGTAACGGTATAGTTCCCGGCCGACAGACCGGCAACAGTTTGTGACACGGCACCTCCGGGACTCCAGATATAGGTATATCCCGGTACTCCTCCGGACGGAGTTACACTTACTTCACCATTATTTAATCCGCAGGACGCGTTTTTTGATGCGGTGGCAACGGCTGATAATATTGCAGGCTGCACTATTGTAAAGGTATATGTGTCGTGGCAGGTCATACCCCTGTCAACTCCGTTTTGAATCCATCCACCGCCAATACCTGGCTTGCCATCTACTTTTACAGTATAGGTTCCTGGTGCTAAATTATTAAAGCTCGTTCCGGTTAAAGGCGTACCACCGGGATTCAAAACAATAGTATAGTCAGACAGTTTCGTTGCTCCAAATCCTGTTATTGAAATCGAACCGGTTGACGGAGTTCCACATGTTGCCGGCGCATCTGTTTTCTTTATAATTAATGAATCATATTGAACATTCCACGTGTAGCTCCGATCGAACCCGGACGAATTGGTCATCCGTACAACATATGAATAGGCGCCGGCCTTATAAAGTCCATTGTAAGTATAACCTGCAACAGGGGGAACTAATGAGTCGTGCCAGGAAGTAGCCTGAGGGAACCAGGGTGAATAAGAATTTGTCGCGGTCGCAGTTCTGACAAGGTTTCCGTTAATTCGCCAGGTTACTGTATAAGGCGGTGCTGGCGTACCAAGTGATGGGTCATATTGATAATACATTACAAAGGGATTAACACAATAACCAAGTTTGTCGGTTTCAGATCCCTGGGAATAAGCTTTAGCACTTACATACAGCAATGCAAAGAAACATGCCAATCTTAAAATGCGGTACAGGTTCATTATGTTAATTTGTTCATTGTGTAATTCGGTTATATTTTTATAACATGACCCTATGAGTCATAATTAACTTACTTAAATTTAGTCATCAATGTTGCTGAACCCAAACCAGTTTATTTCCAAAATCAAAATTCAACGGTATTGTTTTTATTGCGCACCAGGAAAATCACATTCAAATATTTTATTTTAATCAATTAAATATCAACTAATTACATATATTATTTAAACTATTTGTTTATATTTAATTTTCTATAAATAGCTGATGGGTGGATTCAAAATCCGACTTCATCCAATCAGAAGTATCAGGAAGGAATTGATGCGCCAATATCAGGATTCATTATGCGAACCGGATTTCAACCTTAAGAAGAGAATTTTTACCCTGGTATAATCAAGAATGAATAAGAATGCTACAAGAAAAAAGGGTAGTGCGGGAATTTTGTAGCGGACTATAGCGCCTAAAACGGGTGTTATCCAGCCGATAAGTAAATACATCATTAACGAGAATGTAAAGCCCATTAAAACATAATTCCAGTCGATCTTTTTTAATGGTTTTGAAAATAAAAGACAGCAACATACAAAACAAAGGATAAGCCAGTTCTCAACGGAGGAGATATTAATAAGCCATTGTTTGCCGAGAAGGACAGGACGAAATAGTGTATTGTGAAGCGCCACGGGGGTTGTCTTCAGCAAGCTCAATGGAGTGGCGGTGATCATTGGTAAATATATTTTACTCCCTGTCTCCTGCACTTCATGCAAAAAAGCAAATTGTATAGTGTCACTTTTACTTATTCCGTGAAGCGTATCGGAACGGTTATTTTTGAAGTAAATAAAATGGCTTCCGGTTTTAATGCTGTAATTGGTGGAATCAGTTGTGCTGAGTTTGCTTTTCTCTGAAGGATATATAAATACAGTAATACTGTCGTTCTTCAGGTACACTCCTGCAGTACTTATGTGCAAAAAATCTTTTTGTTTGATGCGGATCACTTCAATCGGATCGTATGCCGGGATGAATACACGGACAAGCTGTCCCAGAAGAATATAAATGCTTATTACCACTGCATACTTTGTAAAAGTTAAACGAATGCCGCTATTGTAAGCCCACGCGAAGGCTGCAAGGGCGGGTATAAGGGCCACTAATACATAAAATTTTGTAACGAACAGTAATAATGTAGTCAGGCTTATTACCAAAAGCGATACCAGCCGCATTTGTCCGTCCAGCAATTTTTTGAAAGCGTACAGCAAAATACCCAGGAAAAAAATAATCAATGCTTCTTTAACCATACCCGAACTCCACAATAAAACTGATGGAACAAGAAAAATACATATTGCGAGCAGTTTGGTTTTGTCGCGCAGCCGATCAACAAAAAAATGATAAATACCTGTAAGTCCCGCCATTGATAAAAAACAGATGAAAACAATATGAATATAGTAATAGCCCATGGAAAACAAGCGTACAAAGGCATTCAGGCGGATCATACTGTGGCTGTCGTTATACAGATTACTGTTAAAATGATTGTACCAGTTATTCATTTGATCATAGTATTTGGCGAAATGAGGCGTGTTATTTCCTATGCCCGACAACATTTTAAAGTAATCGGCCGGGGAGGTCAACAGCGCATCATACATCACTTTGCTATCATCAAAGTATTTAAAGATATCGGAAGTTGACCGGTCCGTGTATTTATATGTATAAATGGCCCATAGTATGGCTCCGGCAGCTATCTTCAAAATAAAAATTGCTGACAGGGTTTTGCGTGAAAGTCCGGGTACTTCAAAAAAAACTATACGCTGGATCAGAAAAGTAAAGAATGCGGTGTAAGCTAAACAAAGTAAATATTGCATAACTATAATGTCATGAACGAATAGCGAATCAAAAACGAATTTACGAATTGGTGGCGGTTTCGATTCGTAAATTCGCACAAATTCGTCATTCGTTGATTTTAACGATTTTATTTATCAATTGAGCTAAATGTTGAAAAGTAATAGGTATGTTTTTTTCTCATTTTTATGCAGGGATGCTTAATTTAGCCATTCGTTTTAATTATCGTATAAACGCTGATATTAATTTAATACTGATTTGTAATGATGACGGCAACTAATGAAGAGCTCACAACAGTAGATACCGCGAAAAAACTCGGGCTTTTACCTGAAGAGTTCGAAAAGATAAAAGTAGTGCTTGGCCGCACACCAAACTTTACGGAGTTGAGCATTTACTCCGTAATGTGGAGCGAACACTGCTCATACAAAAATTCAATACTGTGGTTGAAAACCTTGCCTAAGGATGGTCCGCACATGCTGGCCAAAGCCGGGGAAGAGAATGCAGGGCTGGTTGATATAGGTGGTGGCCTGGGATGCGCTTTTAAAATAGAATCACACAATCATCCTTCAGCGCTGGAACCCTACCAGGGTGCCGCGACAGGTGTAGGCGGTATTAACCGCGATATATTTACTATGGGCGCTCGTCCAATTGCGCAATTAAATTCATTACGTTTCGGCGATCTCAAACTCGAAAAAACAAAATGGCTCATCAAGGGTGTTGTTAAAGGTATTGGTGATTATGGAAACGCTTTTGGCATCCCGACTGTTGGTGGTGAGGTTTTCTTTGATGAGTGTTACAATACAAATCCATTGGTAAATGCAATGAGTGCCGGTATTGTAAAGGCAGGCGAAACGGTTTCGGCAACATCTTATGGTGCAGGAAATCCTGTATTTATTGTAGGGTCCGCAACCGGCAAAGATGGAATTCACGGAGCGGCCTTTGCATCAAAAGATATTACAGAAGATTCGGCAAAAGACTTACCAGCGGTTCAGGTAGGGGATCCTTTCCAGGAAAAACTATTGCTGGAAGCTTCACTTGAAGTGATAAAAACAGGTGCTGTTATTGGCATGCAGGATATGGGCGCTGCCGGTATTACCTGCTCAACTTCAGAGATGAGTGCCAAGGGCAAACACGGAATGAAAATATGGCTGGATAAAGTACCTACACGTCAGAGCAACATGAAGGACTGGGAAATATTATTATCCGAATCCCAGGAGCGTATGCTGATTGTAGTAAAGAAGGGCAAAGGAAAAGACATTCAGAAAGTATTTGATAAGTGGGATTTGAATTGTGTGCAGATAGGTGAAGTAACCAAGGGGGATCGCCTGCAATATTTTATGAATAACGAATTAGTCGCTGATGTTCCCGCCGAATCATTGGTACTTGGAGGAGGCGCGCCTGTTTACAAGCGTGAGTTTAAAGAACCGGCCTATTTCGCTGAAGCAAAAAAATTCAATATCGACCAGTTGGAGGAGCCCAAAGACCTAAAGCCGGTTGCCAAACATTTATTGTCTCACCCTAACATTGCGTCGAAACGCTGGGTATTCAATCAATACGATTCAATGGTGGGGACTGTAAACATGAGTACCAATGCTCCCTCTGATGCCGCTATTGTGAATATTAAAGGAACCAACAAAGCTATCGCACTTAAAGTGGATTGTAACGCACGTTATGTAAATGCTGATCCTGAAACGGGCTGTGCCATTGCCGTGTCGGAAGCTGCGCGTAATATCGTTTGCAGCGGAGGTGAGCCAAGTGCAGTAACTAACTGTTTAAATTTTGGTAATCCTTATAATCCCGAAGTGTACTGGCAATTTGTTGGTGCGATTAAAGGCATGGGAGCGGCTTGTTTAAAATTCCAGACACCGGTTACCGGTGGTAATGTGAGTTTTTATAATCAATCATCGTATGAAGGTCCGGTTTTCCCCACACCTACAATAGGGATGCTCGGTATTTTACCCGACAAAGCAAATGCAATGACATTGGATTTTAAAAACGAGGGTGATATTATTTATATGATCGGTGAAGCGAAGAACGACATTGCTTCATCAGAATATGTGTACTCTTTTCATAAAATAAAAAATACACCTGCCCCATATTTTAACCTGGACGAAGAATATAATGTACAACAGGCTGTTAAAGTGGCTATCAAATCTAAAATTGTACAATCAGTCCACGATGTATCAGATGGCGGTTTATTTGTAACACTTGCCGAAAGCGCCATTGTACATAACCTGGGTTTTGAAATTTTCACCGACAAAAATATCCGTAAAGATGCCTTCCTGTTTGGCGAAGCGCAGAGCAGGGTAGTGGTATCAGTTAAAAAAGAACACGAGACTGACCTGATCAAACTTCTGAAAAACCTTGAAGTGAAATTCATTAAGCTTGGTTTTGTTACAGGCTCCGAGTTTAAAGTTGATAACGAAACATTGTTTACCGTTGCTGATGCGCGCGATTTGTATGATACCGCGCTCGAAAATTTGTTGAAGTGAGAATTGAAATATTAGATAATAAAAAGCAGGTGAAATGATCAGCCTGCTTTTTTTCTTTCCGCCAGGTATTTTTTCCAGGGCTTCTGTAAATTTTTTTTCATTTTCAGTTATTTGAATTTATAGATATTCCGGGCCTGAATCACTTGCAATATTTGGACTCAACTGTCGACTCAAAATTGATTGTGGAATTCAACAAACTCTTTTCAGACGTGCAAATAAACGTAAGCGGGCGGACGAGGTCATCGCTCGGGCGGAAAACCGGTCGCTTCGCGAATTATATTATAATAGTGAGCAGACAGTGCAAGTTTTGGATTGCTTTTTTCCGCCGTATAAATTCCTTTTTATTGGCAAGCCTCGCAGAAATTTGCTATTTTTATAATAATGCTAAGTAAAAAGAATATAATTACTCTTCTTTTTTCTCTATTTGTTTTCTTTTCAACAAGTGGGTTTGGAAATTCTATTGATCCCCGGCAAACACATGATAGACAAACCAAAATAACAGGTGGTGTATCGCAAACCTCCCGCTCAAATGACAATCAAAGTATTTCTTCCATTGAAGGAATTTTACAGACATCAATAAAAGTCAATGAAAGTAATAGTTCCACTTTTCAAAACTTAAAGAATGGCAAAAAATCTCTTACCTTCAATTCACACTTTCTATCATTTCAGTTTTCAAATCCTTATTACACTTTCTATTGTCTGAATAGAAAAAACAGGATTAATGCTTCTCCTTTCTATATTGCATATCACCGTTTAATAATCTGATCCCTTTTTTCCTTTTGAGGAAAAACCCTCTTTCAACGAAAGAATGCTTGTTATACCTCTATTTATTTTATTTGTGAAAATCACTTACTATTAACCTTTTATGAAATATTCTATGGAAAATATTGAAAATAATCCTAACGAAGGGCCCGGATTTTTGGGCGGATTTGGCTTTATAATTATAATTGTTTTAGGCGTTATTGCTGTATTAGTTGGCGCAAAACTCATGTTTAATTTATAACTCAAAAGCCTTTATTTATGTAGTTGCTTCATTCGTTGTCTGTTTTTAATCATATTAATCGTGAACACATAGAACACAACGGCAACTGCCCTAACCCAATTCATTATTGTAATAAACAAATCAGATGAATCCATTGTTTCAACAAGTAATTATAAAAGCGGTAAAGAACTCCCAAGGGAAAGATACCAGGCTTGATAAAGGCAATTATAATTTTGCTAAAGCATTTTACAAGTTCAAGATTTCCATAATTCATTTACTGAAAGATTCTTTTCTAATTGCAATTGGAATTTTATCAGCTGGTTTTGGTCTTGAAGGTTTTTTATTACCTAACTCGTTTATTGATGGAGGCGTAACAGGCATGTCTTTGTTAGCAAGTGAAATAACAAAATATCCGTTACCACTTTTAATCGTTATAATAAACATTCCATTCGTTATCCTTGGCTTTAGTCAAATTGGAAAAACGTTTGCAATAAAAAGCATAATAGCAATTACGGGTCTTGCTCTATCAATTACGTTCATTCACTTTCCTGTAATTACGTCGGACAAATTATTAATAGCAGTTTTTGGTGGTTTTTTTATTGGTGCTGGAATTGGTTTTGCTGTGAGGGGCGGTGGAGTTCTTGATGGAACTGAAGTATTGGCTCTCTATCTAGGGAAACGAACTGGATTGACAATAGGAGATATTATTCTGGTTTTTAACATTATCATTTTCTCCTTCGCGGCGTATCTGCTTTCAATCGAAACTGCACTTTATTCCATTTTAACATATCTCTCAGCTTCAAAAACAGTTGATTTTGTTATTGCAGGTGTTGAAGAATACACTGGTGTAACCATTATTTCCTCACACAGTAATGAAGTACGTTTAATGATTATAGAAAAAATGGGACGAGGAGTAACTATATATAACGGAAAACGAGGATATGGCAAACGTGGTGAAACACCAGACTCTATGGACATTGTTTATACTGTAATTACGCGGCTCGAAATTGCTAAACTACAGAGTGAAGTTGATAAAATTGACCCAAATGCTTTTGTAGTTATGAACACAGTAAAAGACACTAAAGGTGGAATGATAAAAAAAAGACCCTTACACTAAATAAATGGAGAGTGCATACATTGAATATGATAATTTTAAAAAAATGTTTCGCGAAGATTTAAGTGTTATTGTTATTGGTTTTCAGGAAAAAATATTTTTCAGTTTAATAAACTAAATGAGTTGTATTACCAAAGCACGGATATTAAAAACATTAATGGAACAAAAGAAGTTCTTTCCATTGGCAGACTTTTAGTAAATTTATATACGGGGCTTCGTAAGAGATTGAATAATATTAAAAACGCTTTCTGCGCCTGCCCTGGGAACGTTAACTCTCTATTTTTGTCAACCACCTCAAGCGGCAGAGCCGCGAACCATTTGTAGAAAATAACCATAGTAACATATTAGGTGCAGCGCACCAAAACATAACAATGGTAAACACCTGCATATTTGAGAAAAGCGAAATAGAATTTAAAGAGGAATATGTTTTTGAATTTATTGAAGATGTTAGTGCCTGCGATTAGTTACAATATTCCGGTGCGCCGCACCTTGCATATCTGAGGTATTATTAAGTCACAGATGTTTAGCGGCTCTGCCGCTTTTGGGTATTTTGTTAATAGAGGGGCCACGACATTAATTTGGTAGTAATCTGAAAGCCCTATCATATCCTTCCTGCCTTTATAATTTATTTTCCGGCCAGGTATTTTTTCCAGGGCTTCCAGTAAAAGTCGTGCCAGCCTTTATTAAGGCCTGTTACATGCTTGTCAGGAACATTTGCATGGGTTACATATAATAGGGTGTCCTTACCTTTCGCTTCAAACTCAATTATAAAAGTGGAGTCAACATCACTTTTTGCCCAATCTGCTGCCCTCCAGCTTTGCACAATAAGTTTATCTTTTACCAATTGAAGATTTTTACCAAAACAATAACCATTGTGCGCAGAGAATACGCCCCCTGCTTTGGAGGATATTTTTACAGGCGCACCTATTGATGCGGAGTGTTTTTTAGAGTCCATGTATATTTCATACAAAGTCTTTGGCGTTGTGTTCTTAAACACTACTTTTTGAATAATTGTTTTTGACATGGTGATTGGTTATTAGTTATTAGTTGTCAGAAAGCATCTTAATACAAAATTACAAATTAAAACCTGGCGACGGGATACTGAGCGGAGCCGAAGTGTTCCGCTGGACATATCAATTCAATTTTTTGATCAACGCCATATAAAACCCGTCAAAACCCTCACTTGGCCAATGCCGTTTTTCTTTTACTAATTCATATTGATCTTTGTGTTTACTCAAAAATACCTCAACCTGTTTTTCGTTTTCGCTTGGGAGCAGACTACAGGTGGAGTAAACCATTAGTCCACCCGGTTTTAGCATATTGCTATAGCTTTCCAGTAATTCCTGTTGTGTTTTTTTTACAGAGTCAATAAATTCCGGAGTAAGCTTCCATTTGGCATCAGGGTTGCGTTTAAGTACACCCATTCCTGAACAGGGTACGTCGAGTAATAGCCGGTCGGCAGTATTGTGCAGTCGCTTAATGGCTTTGGTGGAGTCAATTAAGCGGGGTTCAATATTGGTTGCACCGGCCCGGCGGCTGCGTTTTTTTAGCTCATCCAGTTTCCATTGCTCCACATCCATCGCTATGATGCGGCCTTTATTCTTCATCAGAGCAGAAAGGTACAGGCTTTTTCCGCCACCGCCCGCGCAGGCATCAATCACACGCATACCGGGTTCCACCTGCAAAAATAAACTCACGTTTTGCGAAGAAGCATCCTGTACTTCAAAATGGCCTTCTTTAAATAAGGGTAGCCGGAATACATTTTGCCGCCTGTTCAGCACCAGTGCGTCAGGACACCAGCTGATCGTTTCCGTTTCAACGTCGCTTTCTTTCAATGCCTTCTCAAGCTGCTCACGCGTTGTTTTAAGTGTATTGGTACGAAGTACTACATCTGCCTGCTGATTCAAAGCATGCACTTCATCTTCCCATTTAGCGGGTAGCTCAGCTCTGCCCATCTCATCCATCCAGTCGGGAATGGATTCGCGTAATTTAAACTGGTGCTGTGCGCGTTCGTAATTTTTCCGGATCTTTTCAGGGTCGATTTTGTTGAATTCCTCCCAATCCGGCGGACCGATCTCATTCAGTACGCACCAGGCTCCAAATATTTTCCACAGGTTTTGTTCGTTGTTTTCCGGCGCGCCCGCACATTCTTTTATCAGTCTCCACCAACGTATGATCTCGTATGAGCTTTCCGCTATAAAACGCCTGTCACGCGCCCCCCACCTGGGATTTTGTTTAAGCACATGTTCAATAACTTTATCTGCATAGCGTTTTTCAATGAATACTTCTTTCAGTACTTGAATAACGGCAAAAACGGTATTTCTGTAAAATCTCAAGATTGAATTGTTTTGACAAGTATACACATTATACTAACTTGCCATCCAGTCAATTAAAATAAAAGTAAAAAGGATGGCTTAGTTAGTATTATGCCCGGCGGTTATGGCATATTCTTGCGGGCGGTATGGTATTAGCTCGCTATCTTTTATTAAATTTGTTTATGCCTTTGGAAGATTTAAAAAATATAATCCGTGATATTTTGAAAAATTATCCCATTAAGCGAGCTGCTCTTTTTGGTTCATTTTCAAGAGGAGAGGAGAACGCTGACAGTGATATTGATATTCTTATTGAGCCCTCAAAGCCGGTGTCTATGTTTGATATTTTGAAAATGGAGTTGGAACTATCAAAAAAAATTGCCCGAAAAATTGATATAGTTGAGTTTAGTGCGATCAAAAATTCTATTCGCGAAAATGTTTTAAAAAATGCGATCGCAATCCTTTGAAAATGCGTGACGACAAAGTTTATCTTCAGGATATTGTAGAATCAATTAATATCATTCAGCAGCATATTGGTGATAAAACAGAATTTGAATTTTCAAAAGAAGTACTGTTACAAGATGCTGTAATCAGGCGGTTTGAAATAATTGGTGAGGCTGCAATGAAGGTGAGCAAAGCCTTTAAGCAGTCACACCCGGAGATTGAGTGGCAGTTAATGGTAGATATGCGCAATAAACTCATTCATGAATATTTTGGGTTATCGGCTTCAACAATTTATCAGACAATTCATAAAG
Organism: Bacteroidia bacterium; assembly: GCA_016787005.1. Taxonomy (GTDB): domain Bacteria; phylum Bacteroidota; class Bacteroidia; order JABDFU01; family JABDFU01; genus JABDFU01. The sequence continues at coordinate 3,132 of JAEUTS010000024.1, read as the reverse complement.
ACCTTCCTTTACTAAAGCAAAAATTGGTTTCGTTATTTTAGATAATTATGAACTTTCCATCCCGGTTAATTGAGAATGCCGTAAACGAATTTGCAAAATTACCCGGGGTTGGCCGTAAAACAGCATTGCGCTTTGTTTTACACCTCCTTAAGCAGAACGATAAGGATGTGGCTAACTTCAGCGAGACCTTTCTGAAACTTAAACAGGAGTTAAAGTATTGTAAAAGCTGTCATAATATTTCGGATAGTGAACTGTGTGATATATGCAGCAGCCATAAGCGTGATCACAGTCTGGTGTGTGTGGTGGAAGATATACGTGATGTAATGGCCATTGAGAACACGGGCCAGTATAACGGAGTATATCACATATTAGGAGGTATAATTTCACCAATGGATGGGATTGGGCCAAGTGATCTGAATATTGAATCGCTGGTTGAAAAAGTTAAAAACGGTGAAATAAAAGAAGTTGTAATGGCGTTGAGTACAACCATGGAAGGTGATACGACAAATTTTTACATATATAAAAAGCTGAAGGAATTTAATATTATGATTTCCACAATTGCCCGTGGTGTTTCAATCGGGGATGAATTGGAGTTTGCGGATGAAGTTACATTGGGGCGCTCCATTATTAATCGCACACTTTACGAAAAGGGGTTATCCTCCAAATGATCTATGGGTGTTAAATTATCTGTCATAATTGTTAATTACAACGTCGAGTTCTTTTTAGAGCAGTGTTTGCATTCTGTGCGTACTGCGTTGAAGAATATTTCATCGGAAGTGTTTGTGGTAGATAATAATTCGGTTGATGGCTCAGTGCGGATGGTGAAGGAAAAATTTCCGGAAGTCCGTTTGATCGAAAATAAAAAGAATACCGGTTTTTCGTTCGCGAACAACCAGGCCATTCGCATTGCTAATGGAGAGTATGTATTATTGCTCAATCCCGATACTGTTGTTGAAGAGGATACTTTTGTCAAAACCATAAGATTCATGGATGAACATCCCGAAGCCGGCGGGTTAGGGGTGAAGATGCTGGATGGGAAGGGGAATTTTTTACCTGAATCAAAACGCGGATTGCCGACTCCTTCGGTCGCTTTTTATAAAGTATTCGGGCTTGCCTCGCTTTTTCCTAAATCAAAATTGTTTGGCCGTTATCATCTGGGTTTTCTGGATAATGATAAGATCAATAAAGTTGATGTGCTGGCAGGAGCATTTATGATGCTCAGAAAATCGGTACTTGACAAAACCGGTTTGCTGGATGAGACTTTTTTTATGTATGGCGAGGATATTGATATCTCATACCGGATTATCAAGGCAGGATATAAAAATTACTACTTCCCTGAAACCAGGATTATTCATTATAAAGGTGAAAGCACGCGTAAAAGCAGTATTAATTATGTGTTTGTTTTTTATAATGCAATGATCATTTTCGCGCAAAAACATTTTTCTCAGAATCATGCCAAGCTATTCTCCTTTTTAATTCATATTGCGATATACATACGGGCCGGCATGGCTATCTTCAGGCGTATGGCTGTTGCGCTGGCGCTTCCCGTTTTGGATGCGATAATAGTGATGAGCGGATTGCTGTTTATTAAAGATTATTATGAGAGAAATGTGCGTTACGCGGAAGTTTCAGGTTCTTACCTGGATAGTCTCGTCTATATCGCGTTTTCATGCTACCTGATTATCTGGATAATGGCTGTTTACCTCAATGGGGGGTACGATAAACCCATACGACTGGCAAAACTGGCGCGCGGAATTTTAATAGGTACAGGCATAATATTGATTATTTATTCACTTTTGCCTGAGGTTTATCGCTTTTCACGCGCGCTTATCCTTATTGGTGCCGCATGGGCATTGACTGCTACAACCGGCCTCCGGCTTTTGTTGCATATATTGAACATTAAGTCGTACCGATTGAGTGAGAATGAGAATAAACGCATTGTAATTGTCGGTAGTATTGAAGAATCGGACAGGGTGCATCAGTTGCTCAAACAAACAACTATTAAAACATCTTTTGTTGGTTATATCTGTACAAATAAAGCAGAAGTGAGAAACAAATATGATATTGGCAGCATTGAGCAGTTGCCCGATTATATTAAGATATATGAAATTGACGAGATAATATTTTGCGCTAAAGATATTTCTGCTCAACAGATCATCAGCCTGATGCTGCAAATGGGAAACGCACGTGTGGATTATAAAATCGCTCCGCCCGAAAGCCTTTCTGTCATTGGCAGCAACTCTATTGATACTTCAGGTGACCTTTATACAATTGATGTGAATTCCATCACTAAACCGGAGAACAGGCGCTTAAAACGAACTTTCGACCTGGCAGCAAGTATATTATTTCTCCCGTTTTTTGTTTTTATGAGCCTGTTTATTAAACAGCCACTGCGATTTTTCAGGAATATTATTCTCGTTCTTGTCGGGAAAAAATCATGGATCGGTTATACAGTTCATGAAACACTTCCCACTGTAAAAAGCGGTGTTTTAACTCCATCCACGGTACTTGGGAAGGACCTTAATAAGGAAACTGCTAATCGTATAGACATGTTGTATGCCAAGGACTACAAACTTTCAAATGACTTTAAAATTCTGTTCAGGGGATTTAAAGAGTTGGGCAGCTAAACACTTTTCACTACTGCCGGCCGCTGGGTAATTTCGTGGTAATTAATTACATCACCTTCACAAAAATAATGGGTTACAAGACTTTTTCGCGTTGCAGTCTGATTTGTTCTTGGTTCTCCGCCGTGTAACAAATTTGCATGCCATATGAACAGGTCGCCTTTTTTTGCGGAGAATATTTCTTTTTGTAAGCCTTGCCCGGAAATAATTTCCCCGATCTTCTTTTCATAGTTGCCATAAAAATCATCTGCGACCATGAGCGGGGTATTGTTATTTTCAAAATCCTCTCCCATAACATAAGGCAGCTTATGACTGCCCGGGTAATAATGCAATAAGCCGCAGCCGGGCTCAAGGTCCTCAAGCGCTATCCACGTCGCGACAAGGTAACCAAGCGGGTGCGTTGTCATGTGTATGGAGTCGGAATGCGTTTTTTGCTGGCTTCCGTAAATAAAATTTATTGTTTGAAACGGAACAACGGGTTTGTCGAGAATGAAGCCCAGTATTTTTA